>JAUQPO010000129.1 GCA_030550335.1 Acidobacteriota bacterium | reverse complement strand
CTAGCGTAGCCTTGTGGGAACGCTTTTGCGCACCGGACATCACCGTCAGCTTCAGCTCCCGTGCCTTCTTCGCGGCAGCCATCACCCGGCGGCAGCCCACCGGATCAGTGGCGAAGGGTTTCTCCGCGAAGATGTGCTTTCGCGCTTCCACAGCGGCCTCGAAGTGGATGGGGCGATAACCAGGCGGTGTGGTCAGTAGGACAATGTCGATGTCCGTAGCGAGCAGTTTCTTATAAGCGTCGAAGCCCACGAAACGGTGGTCAGGATCGACCTTGATGCGGTCCTGGATGCCTTTGAATCTGCCGTTCGGATCACGCAAGCGGCGTAGCGACTGCTCCAGGTGATCTTCGAACAAGTCGGCCATCGCTACCAGTTCGACGTTGGGGTTACCGCTGAGCAAATCATGAACCGCGGCGGTGCCGCGGCCCCCGCAACCGATGATGCCGGCCTTGAGCTTTTCCTTGCCCACCCCGCGAACCATCTCGGGCTTGACGATAGTGAATGTGGCAGCAGGGGCGGCCGATTTCAGGAAAGAGCGGCGCGTGACAGTGGTTTCCGCTTTCGCGGTTGGTGTCATAATGGTTCCTCCTTTGGGGATGATTCTATACCTCGGTGGAGCCGTCGGCAATGAACATGGCCGATGAAAAATTGGCGAGAGCGGGTGGCCACATGGCTAAAGAAGAGTTCCAGCGTGCAGGTTATGCCGCGGTGGACTGGGCCGCCAGGTACCTGGACGAGGTGCGCCAGTACCCGGTGATCCCTAGTGTTCGGCCGGGTGAATTAACGCGTCGCTTGCCGGAGCGGGCTCCTGAGAATGGCGAAAGCGTAGAACGAATCTTGGAAGACTTCCAGAACCTGATCGTGCCGGCGTTGACTCACTGGAATCACCCTCGATTTTGCGGCTACTTCTCCATTTCGAGTCCCGGACCGGCTATCCTCGCCGAGATGCTCGCAGCCACGTTGAACGTCAACGGGATGTTGTGGCAGTCCTGCCCAGCGTTGACCGAACTTGAACTGGTGGTTGCGAGCTGGCTGCGCCAGTGGTTAGGACTTCCCGCACAATTTTTCGGGATGATTCACGACACTGCCTCCACGAGCACTTTGCATGCGGTTGCCGCAGCGCGAGTCTTCAAGGATCCTGAAGTCCTGGAGCACGGTCACCGGCGGGAGCTGGTCGTATACGCGTCTGAGCACGCGCACTCATCTATAGACAAGGCCGTGATCACCCTGGGGATCGGGCGGGCGAATCTGCGCAAGATTCCAGTGGATTCCGCTTACCGGATGCGGCCTGAAGAGTTAGAACAGGCCATACGGCGCGATCGTGACGCTGGGCGAGTGCCTTGTTGCATCGTGGCCACGGTGGGGACGACCTCGGTGGCCAGCGTCGATCCGCTGGTCCCCATTGCCAAAATTGCCCGCAACTATGACCTGTGGTTGCACGTGGACGGGGCCTATGCGGCTGCGGCGGCCATCTTGCCCGAGTTCCGGTGGGTTCTCGAAGGGGTCGAGGATGCAGACTCGATCGTGGTGAATCCCCATAAGTGGTTATTCGTCCCCATCGACTGCAGCGTCTTCTACTGCCGGCGTCCAGAGATCCTCCGGCGGGCATTCTCGCTCGTGCCCGCGTACTTGCGCACGTCCACGGATTCACAAGCGGTAAACCTGATGGACTATGCAGTGCCACTGGGTCGGCGCTTCCGAGCTTTAAAACTGTGGTTTGTCATGCGCTACTACGGGCTCACGGGTATTCAAGGCATCTTGCGCAATCACATGGCGTGGGCGCAGGAGTTTGCTCACTGGGTCGAGCAGGATGCTCGGTTCGAAGTGGTTGCTCCAGTGTTGTTCTCGTTGGTGGTTTTCCGGTTCAAGGGCACGGATGAAGATAATCGGAATTTGCTCGAGCACGTGAACCGCTCGGGCAAGGCGTTCCTGTCGGGAACCGAGCTGGCTGGCCGGTTCGTGTTGAGGCTAGCGATCGGTAACATTGGCACCACGCGCGAGGATGTTCGTGCAATTTGGGAGCTGATCCAAGATCTCGCATGCAAGCTTTCGCCGCGCGGATAGGAGCCTCGTGGCCTGGTAGGGATGCGCCTCCGCGGTCAAATATCGTGGACACGCACAGCGGTGGTGTAACGCTGGACCACAGCGATGAGCTGCTGCTTGCCGATCGGCTTGACCATGTACGCGTTGAAGCCTGCTTCTGCTGCTTGCTGGCGAAGCTCGGTGGTGTCGTGAGCAGTCAGAGCCACGATGGGTAGTTCCTCCGGAGAATAGCGGCGCCGAATGGCGCGGGCGGCGGTGAGCCCATCCATTCCAGGCATCTGGAGGTCCATCAGGACCAAGCAGGGCAGGCTTCGTTCCACCTGATGGATCGCTTCGTAGCCATTGTCTGCCAGGGCCACAGCGTAGCCACTACGCTCCAGGGCGAGCGTCAGGAATTTTTGATTGACAGGGTTGTCTTCCACCACCAAAATGTGGGGCACCAGCGCTGGTGCTTCGTCTACAGTCGAGGCCAGCTCGGGAGGCGCACTTTCGGGGAGTGCAAAGGGCAGCCGGACTTCGAACCGGGTGCCCAGTCCTACCTGGCTACTCACGCTGATTTCACCACCCTGCATCTGGACGAGCTTATGCACAATGGCCAGTCCTAAGCCCGTACCGCCATATCGGCGGCTGATGCTGCTATCGGCTTGGTTGAAAGCTCCGAAGATGAAGGGCAGCTTGTCCTCGGGGATGCCGATGCCGGTATCAATGACCTCGATGCGGAGCCATGCGGGGTTTCCACCAGTACAACTCACCCGCAGCTCAACAAAGCCTCTGTCGGTGAATTTGATGGCGTTGCTGAGCAGGTTGGTAACGATCTGTCGCAGCCGTAACGGGTCCCCTACCAGCTGCCCCGGTAACTCTTCAGCAAGCACCAGCCTGAGCTCCAGCCCCTTTTCCTTTGCTCGCTGCCGGAAGACCAAAGCGATTTGTTCGAACAGCTCACGCGGGCAGAACGGCACTTGTTCGAGGGTGAGTTTGCCCGCCTCGATCTTGGAGAAATCCAGCAGATCGTTCAGCAGCCGCAGAAGATCTCGGGCGCAATTGTGCGCGGTTTGCAGGTACTGGCGCTGGGCAGACGGCAGTGGCTGATCGAGCAACAGCTCGAGCATGCCGAGTACGCCGGTCAGCGGCGTCCGGATTTCATGAGAGATATTCGCTAAGAACTCGCTTTTGGCTTGGTTTGCCGCTTCCGCGCGCGCCGTCGCTTCCTGGAGAGCGCGCGTGCGCTCCTCGACCTTGGCCTCCAGTTCCTGCTTGTGGCGTTCGACCTGCTCCCGATAAGCCCGGAGCTCGGCAATCATTGCGTTGAAGCTCTCAGCCAAAGACTGGACTTCGTCGTTGGTGCGGGCTACGGGGATGGGGTTGAGTTGGCCCTGCCGCACGCTCAAGATGGCCCGCTCAAGTTGTTCAAGAGGCCGCACCAACACGTGGTGGGTGTAATGGGAGACCCACATCAGGCCTAGCAGGACCGTCAAGCCTAGGAGGAGTGATTTTGCGGGCTCGAAGCGTCCTGCGCTAAGGTCTGCTGCGATGAAGAGAAAGACAGTGTAGGCCAGCAGGAGTCCTGTGAAAATACCCAGTTTGCGGGCTAGGGAGCCCCGTGGCTTGCGCGACGTGGACGAGAAGCACCCGCAGGCCTGTTCCACAACCCTATGATGGCGGAGTGCCCAGCGTCAATCCATAGGGTTTTGTTCTGAACCTGCCGGGGTATTTTCGCCGAGGACAATGGATCCGGCCCGCATCGGAGGGCCTCTGCTAGACTCGGGGTGAACACGAATGGGTGGCCGGCCAGACTCCGAGCGCTTGCGCATCAGACTCTGCGGGTTACAGCTGCGCAACCCGATCATCGCTGCCTCGGGCTCGTGTGGATATGGCGTCGAGCTCGAGCGGGTGCTGGATTGGAGCAAAGTGGGTGGTTTGGTGCTAAAAGGGCTTTCCAGTCAGCCATTAGCGGGCAATCCCCCACCACGTCTCTGGGAAACGCCCTGTGGCATGCTCAACTCGGTCGGGTTACAGAACCTCGGTGTACGCGCCTTTGTAAAAGAAAAGCTTCCGTTCGTTCGCCAGCTACCCACCATTGTCTTCGCCAATGTCTTCGGGTTCCGGGTGGAGGAGTACGCGGAGGTGATCGAAGTGCTGGAGGAAGCCGGTGGGCTCGATGGCTACGAGTTGAACGTTTCTTGCCCAAACACGAAACAAGGCGGGATGTATTTTTCGAGCGATCCCGCTTTGCTCGAACAGGTCGTGGCTGCCGCCCGCAAGGTCACCCGCAGGCCCTTAATTGTCAAGCTCTCGCCGAACGTGGCTGACATCCAGCCACTAGCTCGCGCCGCGGAAAGTGCCGGAGCCGACGCGATCTCGCTGATCAATACTGTTCGTGCCTTAGCCATCGATGCCCGCACCCGCTCTCCGCGCCTGGGGGGCGGGTTCGGTGGACTTTCTGGTCCGGCGATCAAGCCCATCGCTTTACGGTTTGTTTATGAAGCTGCCTTGGCGGTGCGCATTCCGGTTATCGGAATCGGGGGGATCAGCAATGGCGAAGATGCTGCAGAGTTTCTGATTGCCGGGGCGAGCGCCGTAGAGGTTGGTACAGCACTCTTTTGGGATCCTACGGCGCCGGTGCGGATTGCCCGCCAGCTTGACGAGTTCCTGATCCGGGAAGGGGTTGAGCATGTCAGCCAGCTGGTAGGCACATTGCGCTGGCCGGGGCAGGGTTCGGTGTAATCGGGTTTTAGCCTGTGGTTCTCCGGGGCAACGGTAAGACGCTCGGGTTAGGCAGGTTCTATCGTGGCTCCAGCTATGGAAGGTTTTCAATGAACCGAATGCACCGAATATTGCGGTTGAGGCGGCTTTAGCTGGACTTGAATGGTGCGCTCGGGCTCGTAGACCTCAAAGACCTCGCCGAACGTCTGGAACCTCTTAGCGATCACCTGGACTAGGATTTTGCCCTGAGGGATTGGGGGGATGCGAGCGATACCCTGAGAATCCGTCTTCAGATGATACCGAGTGACGATTTCCTTACCAAAGCTCTTGACCGAGCGACCCTCGACGAAGCGTACGGTGACACTAGCCTGCTCGACGGGATCGCCCTTGAGATCAGTGACTTCGATCGTCAGTCGGGTCATCGGCGGCTGTGCCGCCAGCAAGGTGAGCGCAGTGGTGACGCCACAAAGGATTGCGTGCGGGAGCCGCATACTTTCAGTATACGGGCAGCCAGGCAACACAGGTCTCAGGGATCTACGCACCGCAGCATCGGGCAAAACTTGGTTAAAGCCCGCCCCGGCGTGACCGATACACAACTGGATCCGCTGGTCGCTCGCTCGACCCATGGCTGCAGCGTGGACAGCTGGACGCGATGAAGCTCCTGTGGATTGACGACGCCGAAGGGTCTTGTGGATGCGAATCGATCGAGTTACCCCCCGGCTGGGCCAGGACTGTGGTCCAGGGATTGGGCGACGGGTTCCGCTACGCCCGCGACGGCAACTGGGATGTCATCGCGGTGGTCGTTCCCCAAGGTGGCTGGTGCGCAAAGGAAGTGGTGGAACAGCTGCTGCGGGTCCGGCATCGTACGCCAGTTCTGGTGGTCGCTCGCCGACCGGACTACCGTGAGGCGGTCGAGGCCGCTCAGACGGGGGCGTTCGATTACCTGCCAGCAGTCGATCTACCGGAGCGGTTGAAAAGCACCTTGGAGCGCGTCGCTGCCCTGTGTGGCTCTTCCCGGCGGCGCAGCTCGCCAGCTGAGCCCTGGCGCCAGTTTGTGATCGGCGAGAGCAGGCCCATGCGGGAGGTGCTCGAGATCGTCCGGCTGGTGGGACCGCGGCGTTGCACAGTATTGATCACCGGGGAAACCGGAACCGGCAAGGAAGTGATCGCACGGGCCATCCACATGGCCAGCCCGCGCGCCCACTTACCTATGGTCGCCGTCAACTGTAGCGCGTTACCGGAACACTTACTGGAGGCCGAGCTGTTTGGGCACGTCAAGGGGGCATTCACCGGCGCGATCAACAATCGCATCGGTCGTTTCGAGCAAGCCCACCGCAGCACAATTTTTCTGGACGAAATCGGCGAGATGCCGCTGGAGCTGCAGGCAAAGTTGCTGCGTGTGCTCCAGGAACGGGAGTTCCAGCGCCTCGGTAGCTCGGAAACGATTCGAGTCGACGTGCGGGTGATTGCCGCCTCTAATCAGAACTTGGAAGAGCTGGTGCGCCGAGGCCGTTTCCGCGAGGATCTTTATTACCGGCTCAACGTCGTTCCGATTCACCTGCCTCCACTGCGCGCGCGGCTGAGCGATGTGCCTTTGCTCGTCGAGTATTTCATCGAGCGTATCTGCGAGCGTGAGGGCCTGGCGCCGCGCCGTGTCAGCCCAGAAGCCATGGACCGGCTGTGCCGGTATAGTTGGCCTGGCAATGTTCGGCAATTGGAAAATGCAGTCGAAACGGCCATCGTCCTGAGTGGCGACCGTGAGGTCCTTTATCCCAGTGATTTCCCGTTGCCACCGGTGACCAAGCCACTGCCGGTGGCGGAGACGACGGTGATCCCGCTGCCGGATGAGGGGCTGGATTTCGAAGCAACCATTCAACAAATCGAGCGTTCCCTGCTGGAGCAGGCCATTCGCAAGACGGGCGGCAACAAGAAGCGTGCTGCGGAGATGCTGCGGCTGAAGCGCACTACCTTCACGGCTAAGCTCAAAAGCGTGCTCGGCGACGACCTGGAGTCTGAGCTTGTCCGAGTCCAGGCGGGCTAGTACAGAGCATGGCTTACTCGTTGCCGGAGATGCGTGCCTCCGGCGCACATGGTTGCAATTCGAGGCTCGCGCTCACCCCCGTAGAATAGTGACAAGATGGCGACTGAGCCGCTCGTCTACGTCATCGGAGGGGGACTAGCAGGTTCCGAAGCAGCCTGGCAAGCGGCACAGGCGGGCTGCCGAGTCGTCTTGTTCGAAATGCGCCCGCTGCGCCTGACGCCCGCTCATCGGACCGGCGAACTGGCTGAACTCGTCTGCAGCAACTCGTTAAAAAGCGAAACGGAGTTCACAGCACCCTGGTTGCTGAAACAAGAACTGCGGCGTTTGGGCTCCTTGCTTCTCGAAATTGCCGAACAGGCGCGCGTGCCCGGTGGACAGGCTCTGGTCGTCGATCGGGCGATCTTCGCACAAACTGTGACCGCACGCCTTTCAGATCATCCGCGGATCGAGATCCGACGCGAGGAAGTTACCCGGGTGCCGGACGACGGGGTGGTGATCATCGCTACAGGGCCGCTAACGAGCGACGCCTTCGCCGACGAGATCGCTCGTCTGACCGGCACCGGGCAGTTGTTCTTTTACGATGCGATCAGTCCTATCGTTGAAGCGGATTCGATCAACATGGGCGTGGTCTTTCGGGCGTCGCGCTATGGCAAATCGATCGACGGCAGCGGAGACTACTTGAATTGTCCCCTGACCAAGGAGGAATACGAGCGGTTTGTCGACGCGCTGCTGGCTGCTGAACGCCACATCCCACACATCCCGGATGACATCCCTTATTTCGAAGCTTGCCTGCCAATTGAAGAACTAGCTCGCCGAGGGCGTGACACGTTGCGGTTCGGCCCCATGAAGCCAGTGGGCCTGATCGATCCTCGCACCGGGCGCAGACCCTACGCTGTGGTGCAGTTGCGCCAAGAAAACCTGAGAGCGGACAGTTATAACCTCGTGGGCTTTCAGACCTCCTTGCGACGCTCAGAGCAAGAGCGCGTGTTCCGCCTGATCCCAGGATTGGAGAACGCCATTTTCTTGAGGTATGGCCAGGTACACCGGAACACTTACATCAACGCGCCGGCACTGCTCGAGCCTACCTTGCAGCTCCGGACCGACCCGCGAATCCTTTTCGCAGGGCAAATTTCGGGCGTCGAGGGGTACGTAGAGGCGATCGCCACCGGATTGATCGCTGGCCGGAACGCTGCCGCTGTCGCTCGAGGGGAGACTCCTATGGTGCTGCCACGAGACACTGCTCTCGGCTCGCTTTGTCACTACGTTTCGAGTGCTGATCCTAGCGATTACCAGCCTTGCAATATCACCTTCGATCTGCTGCCCGCCCTCGACGAAGAGCAGAAGCGGCTGGTGGGTCGGGATCGCAAGGCGCGGCACCGCTTGTTGTGCCAGCGTGCTCTAGAAGCCTTGGAAGCGTATTTGGCCGTTCATGCCTGAGCTGGCGAATTCCATCGAACAGTTTCTTCGCGAACTGCGTAACCAAGGCTTGTCGGAGCACACGGTCCGCAACTACGGTGCGGATTTAAAACAGTTCTTGGAGTATTTGACCCCGCCGGGTGGGAGTGCGCCGGAGCCTAGGGAGATCGATCTCCTGACGTTGCGAGAATGGCTGGGTCATCTGTACGACCGGCGTCTTCAACCGGTCACCATCCGGCGCAAGCTGGCTGCGGTCCGCTCCTTCTTCGCCTACCTGGTTAGGGCCGGGATAGTCGAAGTCAACCCTGCAAAATTGCTGCACACCCCTCGTGCACCCAAGCGCTTGCCGCGGGTGCCGAGCGTGGAAAAGACCAACGAATGGCTCGACCGGGTTGCTGCAAAGGTGATCGACCGAACTTCGGTCGTGCGGGACCTGGCAATCCTGGAAATGCTGTACGGATGCGGGGTGCGGGTGAGCGAGCTGGTAGGACTGGAACTGGACGATGTCGATCTGGTATCGGGTTGGCTGCTCGTCCGCGGCAAGGGACGCAAGGAACGTCAGGTCCCGATTCCGCGTAAAGCAGCGCAGGCACTCCAGAGTTACCTGCGACTGCGTCGAGCCGCCCCGGGTGAAAAGGCTGTGTTCGTCAACCGTTGGGGAAGGCGCATGACGGACCGCACGGTGCGGAACATTGTGAAGTTTTACGCTACG
>JAUQPO010000128.1 GCA_030550335.1 Acidobacteriota bacterium | reverse complement strand
CCGCTGACGCTGGTAGAAAGCGATGCTGCGCGAGGCTCCGTGACCCTAATCGTTCAAGCGATTGGGAAGACCACCGTGGAACTAGCCGAAATGGAGGCGGGCGAGCGCCTGGCGGACGTGCTTGGCCCGCTGGGCAAACCGGCGCACATTGCTCGACTGGGCACAGTCCTATGCGTTGGAGGCGGGGTTGGGGTGGCGGAACTCCTCCCCGTAGCCCGCGCTTTCAAGGAAGCGGGCAACTACGTGGTAGCCCTGTGTGGGGCACGGAGCAAGGACCATATCATCTTGGACGAGCAACTGCGGAGCTCAGTGGACGAGGTCCACTGGTCGACTGACGACGGTTCCTACGGGTTCCACGGTAACGTCGTCCAGCTCATGCGGGCGTGGAAGGAGCAATCCGGCCGGCACGTGGATGCCGCTCACGTGATCGGGCCTATCCCCATGATGCGTTACGCTGCGGAGCTCACCCGGGAGTGGGGGGTGCCCACAGTTGCGAGCCTGAACCCGATCATGGTGGACGGAACAGGCATGTGCGGTGGCTGTCGGGTGACGGTGGGAGGCAAGGTGGTGTTCGCGTGCGTCGACGGTCCGGAGTTCGACGCTCATCAGGTAGACTTCGACGAGTTGACACGTCGCACCCGCGCCTACGTGGATTTTGAGCGGAAAGCCCTGGAAAAGCACCTGGCCGAGCATCAATGTAAGATTGGCTTACGGCGTTAGCGAGGTTCAGCCGGCCCCCCAGCACATCGCACAACAATCTACAGCGGTGGAAAAAGACGGTTCGGGTGATGGCCTCAGGCGGCCTGAGCGGAAGCCGCCCGGCGGCGTGCGACCGCGTTTCGCGAGCGAGCAAAGGAGAAGTAGCCGCTGACGTTCTCCCAAAGTAGTTGCGGGAACGACTTATCCACGTAAGAGCGGATCGAGACGTAGCACTGATCACAGTTGTTGGTGCGAGTGAACTCCCGAATCATCCGCTCTCTTTCCTCGAGCCGATACTTGCGAAACTGCATCGAGCAGGGCTGCAAGTACCCATCGCTGGTGACGACAAGGAAGCGCAGGCCGGCGCTGCAACCCGGTGCCCCGCCGTTGGCGAAGTAGCGGCGCGTGGCGTCGAGCGTACTCGTGGAGTTGACGATCCAGTTCGTCTTGTCCCTCCGAGCCTCGATTCGGTCCAATTCCCGGTTTAGGACGGCAATCTCCTCGGGGGTGTTGAGGAAGAAATCCCGACATCCGGTTCTACGAGGCGAGTACGCGCTATAGCAGATATTCACACCCCACTCTCGGGCTCGGTCGGCCAGCGCGTTGATCTCTCGCACGTTCAGGCTGGTGATGCAGCAGTTCAGGACAATGTCATCGTAGCCGTAGGCTGCAAGGCGGGGAATCAGCTGGCTGAGATGGCGGTATAGACCCGGATGCCGGCGGAACTGGTCATGACGCTCATCAGGGAAGTCTAGGCTCACTGAGAATTGATCCACGCCCGCTTCGCGAAGTGCCAGGTACTTGTCCTCAGTCATGAGCGACCAGTTGGAAACGAGGATGGTGTAAGGAAGCCCCGTGGGTTCCTTGATGTTGCGCACCACTTCTAGGATGTCCTTACGGAGCAAGGGCTCCCCGCCGGAGACCTGCACGACGCATGGGCGCAAGGCTTCGATGTACCGCCGGAACTGTTCGGGCTTGAGATTTCGGGACTCATCCCTAGGCCCTCCATGGTCGCAGTGACGGCAATAGCAGGTGCAGGAATCGGTAACCTCGAACGAAACGACGATGGGCCGCTGGACGACCCAGTTCCAGGAACCGCGCCCGATGATCCGCAATGACTGCATTAGGGGGACCTTGCGCATGGATCTACCTCCGTCGCCAGCGCCTGAGTGGGACGCAACCGGCCTGCGCCCGCCGGCCATTCCGATGCTAACAGAGGGAATTGAGTGCCGCAAGCCCCGGGCATCGAACGGCGGGTTTTCGGATCTGAATGGCTGCTTTTCGGGCCTTCACGCGGGTTCCCGAGCCAGATAGACGTCGGCCCCAACCAGCTCCTCCCGTTCCAGCCGCCGGGCAAGCACGTCGAAAGCCAGTAAACGGCAGAGCTCCTGAACCTGGCGGGCAGTCTCACGGCTTAATCGAATGCGATACCGGTCGGCGCGTTCGGCATAAGAGTAGTCGACGTATAGGGGAGTCAGACCGGCAACCACCTCGCCCAAGCGCTCCCAAAAGCTCCAGCGTTGGAGCCAACGGCGCCGGAGTCCCACTTCCCGGCTCACCTCGATGCTCCGACCCGAACGCGTATGGAAGACCACCCGCACACACCAAGCGAAGTCGAACTTGCGTCCAGGGTCCGGGTCTGGATAATGTGCAATCAGCTGCTCGATCTCGGACAGAGTTGCCAACTGTGGTTCCCAGCGGAATCTGGAGCCGCCCACGACAAGGCCCCCTTCTCGAAGAAGCTGTTGGAGTCGTTGCGGTGCCTTACCTACTTGGCTGACGAGCAGATCTAACAGTTCAGCCTTCAGCATCCATTGCATCACGGCTGGGCGCAAAGCGATGCCTCCAGCTTCCTCGGGCATGATATAAACCGCGATGCGATCTTCGATTGGCATAGGACGCCCGTGCCATTTAGCCTATCGCTGTAGCGCCTTTCCACAGAAGGGCCCCGCTTCAGGCCGCGTCCCAGTCTCCTCGGGCCACCCGTTCTACGGCCTCACAAATCAAATCTCCCATTTGGGCGGTGCTGAGACAGCCACCCAGGTCCGGAGTGCGATTGACGGGATTGCCATAGACCCAGCGCACCCCATCCCGGACCCACTGCCCTGCCCGCACAAGCTCCGGTGTTCCCAGCCACTCCAGCATCATCCCCACCGAGAGAATCATCGCCGTGGGATTGGCGCGGGCCTGGCCGGCGATATCCGGTGCCGAACCATGGGCAGGCTGAAAAACCGCGTGGCGGTCACCGATATCTGCTGAGGGAGCGACTCCCATGCCTCCCACCAGTGCCGCTGCCAAGTCGGAAAGAATGTCGCCGAAGATGTTCTCGGTGACGATGACGTCGAAACGTTGAGGCGCTTGGATCAGGTAAAGTGCCGCTGCGTCTACATAGATGCGGCGCGTTCGAACGTCCGGGTACTGGGAGGCAACCTCGTCGAACACAGATCGGAAGAACGCCATCGAGGGCAGCACGTTCGCCTTGTCCACCAAGGTCACTTCGCCTCGCCTGGTACGCGCCAGACGGAAAGCGTAATGGAACAACCGAGCAGAGTTTTTCCGGCTGATGTGCATCACATCCTCGACGACGTCGGCAGCAGGGCGACGCGGCCGCTTCCGGGAAGAGAACAATCCCTCAGTGTTCTCCCGTACGATCACCAGATCGATCGAACCGGCGCGGCATCGTTTCAAAGGGCTGTCATGAGCGTGGAACAGGTAAACGGGGCGTACCCCAGCATACAAATCCAGTTGTTCGCGGAGGTCGATCTGGGAGGTGATCTCCGTTCCGTCCGGCAGGCGTACTTCGGGAATCCCTACCGCCCCGAGCAAGATCGCCGAACACTGGCGCATTCGATCCAGGGTTCCTGGGGGAATTGCTTCCCCGCTGCGCAAGTACTCCCCTGCACCGATAGACAACTCCACCAACTCGAACCTCGACTCTTTCAGGAGCGATTCGACCAAGCGGAGCACCTTGACCGCCTCCGCCATGACCTCCGGACCAATGCCGTCACCGGGAACGATGGCGATGCGATAGGTAGCAGGGGACATGATGGAGTCCATACTACGACAGGCGCTGCGGTATTTTAGCGCGGCGGAAGACGACCTCTTGGGCAGGGGGAGGCTGAGCCAGCCGGCATTGCCAGAGGCCGGTCCGGTTGGCGAGGATGAAAGCACGGACCCGTTAGACCGTCGCATATGAACCCTTTGACGCAACTGCTGCGAGAGATCATTCAGCAACATGGGCCGCTGCGATTCAGTGAGTTCATGCAGGCGGCTCTCTATCATCCCGAATTCGGCTACTATCGCCGCCACCGGGATCCGTTCGGCGTCCGGGGAGATTACTACACAGCAGAGCAAGTGCAGCCAGTCTATGGGATCCTTTTGCATCGCTTCGCGGAGCGAGTCTGGAAGGAGCTGGGCCGACCGGAAAGATTTTGCGTGGTCGAGCTGGGAGCAGGGCGACGAGAGATGGAACCATACTTCGCTGCTTGGGACTACTGGCCGGTGGAGTTCGGCGATCCGCTCCCGCAGTCGTTCTCCGGGCTGGTGTTAGCGAATGAGTTCTTTGACGCGCTGCCGGTCGAAGTGGTGGTGTGGCGATCCGGGCAGTGGCGACTCAAGCGAGTCGACTGGGACGGGCAGCGGTTCTGTTGGGTGGAGAGCGACGGTGTTGGTGCGGATGTCGAATGCGTGTTAGATGAGCTCCAGCTTGAGCCGGAGGAGGGACAAGTAGTCGAGGTGCGGCCGGCCATCCGTTGGTGGGTGGAGGAGATAGCCCGGCGCCTGCAGCGGGGCTGTTTACTCGTCGTCGATTACGGATACACGCGCGAGGAGCTCCGCCGATTCCCCGAAGGGACGCTGGTCGGTTATTTCCGGCACATGGTCATTCAGGATGTGTTGGCCAACCCGGGCGAGCAGGACATCACCGCCCACGTCTGTTTCAGTCACCTTGAGCGGGCGGCTGGGTCAGTGGGGTTCGAACGCAGGCGCTTCTGTTCGCTCGCCCGATTTTTGATTGAGCTGGGCGAAGAAGACCGCTTCGCGTCCGTGTTGGGTGTTGGAGATGAGGACGAACAACTGAAGCGACGCTTACAGCTGAAGTTGCTCCTGTTCGGCCTAGGCGAGGTGTTCCGGGTGATGGAACTGTGGAAGGGGAGTAGCGAGTAGAGGAGGGTTCAAAAGCGAAGGGCCCCGCTCACGCGGGGCCCTGTCGCCATGACACCCCGTACCCGGGGCGTTGAGGATCACTTCTTCGGCGCTGCCTTCTTGGCCGCCTTCTTCGTGGTCTTCTTGCTGGCTTTCTTGGTGGCTTTCTTCGCGGCTTTCTTGGCAGCCTTCTTTGCGGCCTTCTTGGTGGCCTTCTTGGTTGCGTACCTCATAGCCTGATTCTCCCTCGTGTCGAGATTGGTGATCCGCGTAGGGATCACCCGTGTGATTTTTATATAAGGTGAAACGGAGAGAAAGTCAAGAGGAAAATGCACAAGGCAGACGTCGAACCGCCACAGCCGGAGAAAAAAACGTGCCAGGCAAGAAATGTTCAAGTCACCCAGGGTGGGTTTTACCTTCGGAACTGGGGGGCTGCATTGCGGTGGGCGAGTTTGCTCGCGCTCATCTGCGCGGTGTCGAGTGGTTGCGCTCGACGCCCTAGAGCCGCCCGACCGCCGGTTCGCGTTGGATGGACACAAACCGGTATCGCTAGCTGGTACGGCTACCCTTACCACGGGCGCTGCACCGCCAGTGGGGAAGTCTACGATATGCATGGCTTCACTGCCGCGCACCGTACGCTTCCATTCGACACGTGGGTGCGCGTGAAGAATCTGCGTAACGGGTTGCAGACCGAAGTGCGGATAAACGACCGCGGACCTTTCGTGCGCGGTCGCATCATCGACCTTTCACGCGCCGCTGCCGAAGCCATAGACATGATCGGACCGGGTACGGCGCGCGTGCGCTTGCGGGTGATCCGGCCCCCAGCGCAACCCACGCTCCGTGAAGCCTACGGGGTACAGATCGGCGCGTTTGCTGACACGCGCAACGCGCGCCAGTTGGCCGAGCGGCTGAGCAAGCGGCACAGATCCGTTCGATTGATCCCGCGCGAAGCAGACCAGGTTTTGTGGCGGGTCGTGGTGGGCGAAGAACCCACTATGGAAGCTGCAGCCGCGCTGGCACGCGAGCTCAGCCGTCAGTTCCCCGACGCCTTCGTGGTCCGACTGGACAGCCCGGTGGTCGACCGGCGTCGCTCAGCGAGCTGCGCCAGCCAAACGACTAGCGAAGAAGTCCTGAATTCCGCTGGTAGCTGGTAGAGCTTTGTCCCGCCACGCGCACTAATTCACAAGGGAGTGGTTCTGTCTCCCTTTGTTCAGTCCATTGCCGACCGATGCAGCCCGAGTTGTTCCAAGAAGGCTTGCAGATCGTCGGGCAGTCCGCCGGGATCCGCAGGGTGATCGAGGTGATCGAAAAGGCGGCACGGGGACGGTGGCCCGTGTTGATTCTCGGCGAGACTGGTACTGGTAAGGAACTGGTGGCGCGAGCCATTCACCGTGCGAGCGGCGGAGGCCCTTTTGTGGTGATCGACTGCTCCGCTCTGGTGGGCCCGCTGGCCGAAAGTGAATTGTTCGGTCATGTCAAGGGCGCCTTCACCGGTGCGATCGCTTCGAAGCCCGGGTTGTTCGCGCTTGCCCATGGGGGAACAGCCTTTTTGGATGAGGTCGGAGAGCTACCACTGGAAATCCAAGCCAAGCTGCTGCGGGTCCTTCAAGAAAAGGAATTCCGGCCGGTGGGGTCCACGAGTCCGCGGAAGTCGGATTTCCGGATCGTGGCCGCAACGAATCGAGACCTGGCAGCAGAGGTCGAGAAAGGGACGTTTCGACGCGATCTGTACTATCGCCTGAATGTCATCCGCATCCGGCTAGCGCCGCTGCGGGAGCGCAAGGAAGACATCCCCTTGCTCGTAGATCACTTCTTGCGGCGTTACGGCCGCGGGCACCGGCTCACCCGTGAAGCTCTGGAAGCCCTCCTGGCTTACGACTGGCCAGGGAATGTGCGCGAATTGGAAAACTGCATTCAGCAGCTCGTCGCGCTTCACAGCGGTCCGCTCATCCACGTAGAGCACTTGCCTTCGCCGATACAGAACTTTCTGGCGAGCCGGCGACCTCGGACTGTGGCCGCAGCAGCAGCCATCGGTTCAACGCGCGGCCAGGGCCACCTCGCTCGTTCGCCCGGCGCACCGGGACCCCCGCCGACGTTGGCAGAACTGGAAAAACAAGCGATCCTCCAAGCACTGGAGTACACGAAGGGTGACAGGGCCGAAGCTGCAGCCTTGCTGGGCATCGGGCGGACCACTCTGTATCGGAAGCTCAAGGAGTATCGTTGCGAACAACTCGAGTTGTTCGATTCCTCGCGGCCCCCGGAGCGCTAAGCCACCATGATCCGCGCCGTGCTTTTCACCCAGGATTTGCAACTGGAGCGCCTCCTGCAAGAGGCCAGGGCCGAGATTGCCGAGTTGTCTATGACCCACCGGTGGATCCATCCGATCGAGATTCTCCCGGTCAGCTCACTGAAGGAAGCCGAGTTGTTGTGCCGTGGCGGAGGTGCGGATCTGCTCCTAGCTGACCTCGACACGCTCAGCGTCGCCGAACTGGAGGACTGGCTCCGCCCTGATGGCCAAGCTTCCAGCCGGCCACCCATCGTGGTCTTGACGGACCGAGCCCAGGAGCCGCGTGCCTGGCAACTGGTTCAGAATGGCGCGGAAGCTCTGGTCATTAAAGAAGAACTGGATGCTTTGCCCTTGGCGCGAACCTGCCGACTCAGTTGGCTAAATGGACGCCGCCGGAACGGCTGGGAGCGGTTGATCTGGGTGGATCCACTCACCCACTGCCTCGCATGGGAGGCTCTGTTGAAACTGGGGCAGAACTATTGCGAACTCGCACAAAGGGTGGGGCTGGATGTCTGGGCAGGCGTAGTGGTCATCGTGGAGGCCACCGGTTCAACGCACGCGGTCGACGCCGCATGTCTCTGGGAAGCTGCTGAAGCTATGCGGAGCATCTGTCCCCCAGACGCACTCATGGGACGCTCGGGGAAACGCTTTGGCCTGGCAGCTGTGATGCCGGACGGCGACGCTACCCAGTGGATGCACGAGTTGGTTCGTGAGGTCCACGCCCGTCTTGTGACCCACCTGACTCCTCAGCTAGTGCTCCATTACGGTGCGGCTAACCGGAAGTGCTGCTCAAACCACAGCTTCGCAGAGATAATGGAAACGGCAGTCAGCAACTGCAAGCCATACACCGGTGGGGGCTGAGGAGTTCAAGCGTAGCTACGGGGACCGATCATCGCTGCGCATCGGCCTCGACGCGACTTACACTCTGGATGAGCAGCCCACGGGCGTCGGAATCTACTGTCGCGAGTTGCTTCGCGAGCTGGTCACGACGCACCCGGAAGCCGAGTTCTTTTACTGCTACCGTCCACACCGATTCTTCCGAGCCTTCCGACTATCATTGCCACCGCGATGCCACCGCCGAGTCCTTTGGGAACACTGGCCTGCTGGGCACTTCGCTCTTTTCCACGGGCTGAACCAGCGCCTGCCTCGCTCGCGCTACCCGAAGACTGTGGTGACTTTCCATGACCTGTTTGTGATGACTGGCGAATACTCGAGCGCGGAGTTCCGCCAGCTGTTTGCGCGGCGAGCGCGAGAGGCTGCTAGACGCGCTGACGCCATCGTGGCCGTTTCCCGGTTCACGGCCAGGCAAGTCGAGGAGTTGTTGCAGGTTCCGGCTGCGCGGATCCGAGTGATCTACCACGGAGTTCGCCTCCCGCAGGTCACTCACACCGGATCCCGAGAGCCGCTCGTGCTGCACGTGGGGGCGATCCAGCGCCGTAAGAATCTAGTGCGACTGGTGCGAGCCTTCGCGCAGCTACCGGAGCCGTGGCAGCTGGTGCTGGTGGGCTCGAAAGGGTATGCTGCGGAAGAGGTCTTCGAAGCGATCGCCCAGAGTCCCGTGAAGGACCGGATTCGCTACCTTGGCTACTTGCCGCCTCGGCAACTGGAAGAGCTCTATTGCCGGGCCAGCATGCTGGCCTTTCCGTCGCTGGACGAAGGTTTCGGCCTGCCTGTACTTGAAGCCATGGCTTACGGTACACCTGTAATCACGTCGCGGCGGTCGGCTCTCGAAGAAGTGGCAGGTGATGCGGCTTTGCTCGTGGACCCATTCGACGAGGAAGAGCTCGCCGCCGCGCTCAAGCGGCTAGCCGAAGATTC
>JAUQPO010000127.1 GCA_030550335.1 Acidobacteriota bacterium | reverse complement strand
TGGTCATCCGTTTGAGCCCAGGAGCGAATGCTCGAGAGGTGATTGATCGGCTCGACTCGTTGTTGACTCCTTATGGCGGATTGGGCGCGTATGAACGAACGGACCAAGTCTCGCACCGCTACCTGACCGAGGAGTTCCACCAGCTCGAGAACATGGCCCGCATTTTCCCAGCCATTGTGATCGCGGTAGCCGCGTTTCTGCTCAACGTCGTCGTGGGACGGCTAATCGCCACGCAACGTGAGCAGATAGCGATCCTGAAAGCCTTCGGCTACCGGAACCGTGTTATCGTCCTCCATTACGTCAAGTTTGTGTGCATCATCGTAGCTCTGGGAACGTCGGTAGGCGTAGCCCTGGGACTGCGTCTGGGTCGCGGCCTGAGCAACTTGTACATGGAGTTCTACCGGTTGCCGTTCCTGCTTTATAGTGCCCAGCCCGGCCCGATCCTGATCGCCGCAGCAGCCAGTGCAGCGGCTGCACTGCTAGCTACCATCGCTACAGTGATCCGGGCTGCCAGCCTTCCGCCAGCCCAGGCCATGCAACCTCCCGCCCCAGCCAAATACCGCCAGAGCATTTTGGAGCGGTTTGGCCTGGGGCGCTGGCTCGCTCCGCCTTCCCGCATGATCCTCCGAAACCTCGAACGGAGGCCCCTCAAAGCAGCCCTGTCGATGATCGGAATTGCTTCGGCTTGCTCCATCCTCATCGTCGGTGGCTTTTTCGATGACGCCATCGACTACCTGGTGCACGTACAATTTCGCCTCGGGCGCCGCGACGATCTAACCCTCACCTTTATTGATCCGACTTCCCGAAGGGCCGCGTTCGACCTGCGGCGCCTGCCCGGCGTCGAGTGGGTGGAGCCTTTCCGCTCGGTACCCGTCCGCATGCGCTCCGAGCATCGCAGCTACCGGACTTACATCCGAGGCATCTCCGAACCTAGTAGCTTGTACCTGTTGCTCGACCGGCAATTGCGGGAGTTGCGACCACCCGAAGAAGGAGTACTGCTGACGGACCACCTCGCCAAAATCTTGCGGGTAAGTCCTGGAGAGTGGGTCACCGTGGAAGTCCTGGAGGGGGAACGGCCAGTTCGTCGGGTTCCAGTCGCTGGCCTGGTACGCGAGTGGGTTGGCGTGGCCGGCTACATGAAGTTAGGCGCCCTGAACCGGCTATTACGGGAAGGTCCCACCATCACCGGAGCCCTACTGCTGGTCGACGAGGCACAAGCTAGAGAAGTCAACGAGCGCCTGAAGCAGATCCCCCGGGTTGCGGCGACAGGTGCTCGAGAAAAGGCACTGAGAAACTTCTACGAGACGATGGCGGACCAGTTGTTGATCTTTGCCTTTTTCAACACATTGCTGGCCAGTGTGATTGTTTTCGGCGTAGTCTACAACAGCGCGCGCATCGCCTTCTCCGAACGAGCCCGCGAGCTGGCCACACTGCGGGTTCTGGGCTTCACACGCGGTGAAGTCTCTTACATCCTGCTGGGCGAGCTCGCGTTGTTGACTCTGCTAGCTTTACCACTGGGGTTTTTGCTGGGCCGGCTGCTTTGCGCATACCTGGTTACAACTTTGCCTACGGACTTGTACCGGGTACCTTTAGTGATCAACCCGAGCACATACGCCATGGCGGCCTCGGTGGTGCTGGCCTCGTCGATGATTTCCGCATGGACCGTGCGTTACAAGCTCGATCGGCTCGACCTCGTCGCTGTGCTCAAGACCAAGGAGTGAAGGCGGATGCGCTGGAAGCGGTGGATAGGGATCGTCGTGGGAGCTAGCGGCTTGGCGGGACTACTGTGGTATGGGTACTCGCCTCAGCCGGTGCTGGTCGATGCCGCACCGGTCGTGCGCGGCCCCATGCAGGTGACTATCGAAGAAGAGGGCCGAACACGTGTGAGGGATCGCTACGTCATTTCCGCACCCGTCAACGGGTACCTGCGTAGGATTCGCCTGCGGGTGGGGGACCGCGTCGAAGCAGGACAAATCGTGGCCGAGATCGAACCACCGAAACCTGCTGTACTCGATCCGCGGAGTCGTGCTGAATTGGAGGCACGCGTTAGAGCAGCGGAGGCGGCCTTACGTGAGGCTGAACAGCGTGCTCGTGCAGTTCGGGTCGAAGCCGCCTATTGGGAGGGGGAACTGGCTCGCACCCAGCGATTGCTAGACTCAGGCGACATTCCACGAGACCGGTACGAACGAGTCCTTGCGGAAGCCCGCAGAGCGGAAGCGGCGCTAGCCTCTGCCGACGAGGTCGTCCGGCGCGCTCGCGCAGAGCTGGAGGCTGCACGTGTGGCCTTAGAAATCAGTGCGTCAGCCCCGTCGAACCCCGTGGGAGAGCTCATTCGACTTCGCGCACCTGTAGGTGGGCGTGTCCTGAAGGTCTTCCGGGAGAGCGAAGGAACAGTGGCTGCAGGGCAACCGCTGGTCGAACTAGCGGATGCCCAGCAATTGGAAGTGGAAGTCGAGGTACTCTCCGAAGATGCCGTGAGGATTCGTCCCGGGACCAGAGTGATCCTGGAGGCCTGGGGAGGTGACCAGCCGCTCCAAGGGCGAGTCCGAGCCATCGAACCGGTGGCCCATACGAAAATCTCCGCGCTGGGCGTTGAGGAGCAACGGGTAACGGTGATTGTCGACATCACCTCCCCGCGAGAAAACTGGCAACGCCTGGGCGACGGCTATCGCTTGGAAGCACGCTTCGTTCTGTGGGAGAGCTCAAACGCCTTGCAAGTTCCTGCCAGCGCCCTGTTCCGCTACGAGAACGGGTGGGCTGTCTTTTGTGTCGAGAACGGTAGGGCGCGCAGGCGGCGCGTCAAGCCCGGCCATCGCACCGGGTTTCGGGCAGAGATCCTGGAGGGCTTGCAAGAAGGCCAGCTAGTCATCACCCATCCGGACGATTCCATCGAGGACGGCACGCCAGTAAAGATTCGCGGGCAGCGTCCTGGGACAGGGCTCATGCCTGACTGAGCGGGTAACCGTAAGGGGCGTTGACCTGAAAGGACGCCGCACGATTCCACCCCGGCACGTCGAGCCGTTTGGTTCAGTGGGGAGGTCTATTTCGAACTGTGTTTTGCCATACTGGGAGATTCGGGTTGGTCCATGTCTTCTCTCCAGCCACGCAGTAGTGCAACGTGGGCATACTGGCTCACGGCAGCAGCCCTGTCGAGCGTGGTCGCTTCTATCGCGATTTGTCACATCCTGCTGGCCCTCGCTCTGGTAACGTTGTTACTATCCCGAGAACCTCTACGGTTCCCTCCCGTCAAACTCCCCCTAGCGGCGTTCATAGTTTGGACTGTAGTTTCCTTGTTGGTCTCAACCGATCCGGCCGCCGGCCGTCCACAAATCCGAAAGTTCTTCGTGTGGGTTGTCCTGGTATTGATCTCGAGTACCTTTCGGCAGCTAAGGGCGATTCTGCCCGTAGTGGTCGCTTGGGTGCTACTAGGCACAGCCTCTGCGGTGGTTGGCTTCCTCCAGTTCATGCGCAAATGGGAGGAGGCCCGCCAGCTGGGGGTCGACTTTTATCACTACTACGTCGGCGAGCGTGTCACCGGCTTCATGAGCCACTGGATGACGTGGAGCGGGCAGCTGATGTTGCTCAGCCTAGTGCTGCTGGCCTGGTGGACCCTGGGTCCGTTGAAGCGCTGGCAAAGAGTCCTGCTCGCTACCTGTACCGCGGTGATGGGGGGCGCGCTAGCGATAGGCTTCACACGAAGCGTCTGGTTAGCCACAGCTTGCGCCAGCGTGTACTTGCTCTGGCACTGGCGGCGGTGGACGCTGGTGGCTATCCCCATCGCTATGTTGTCGTTGCTGCTTTGGAATCCCGCCCGCATTCGAGACCGCGCGTTTTCGATGTTCCGTCCCCACGGGGAACGCGATTCTAACCAGCACCGCATCGTGTCCTGGCGAATCGGCTGGAACATCATCCGACGTCACCCTTGGTTCGGTCTGGGACCGGAGCACATCAAACTCCGTTATGAGGACTATGTGCCCCCAGATGTCCAGCGACCGTTGCCGGAGGGCTGGTACGGACACCTTCACAACATTTACCTGCACTACGCAGCCGAGCGTGGTCTACCCGCTTTGGCGGCCCTGCTCTGGCTGCTGGGAACGATGTTGTGGGACATGCGCCGGGCCCTGATGCGAGCCAGTCGCCCGACGCGCTGGGTGTTGCATGCAGCGCTGGCATCGATCATCGCCATATTGGTCGAAGGCTTCTTCGAACTCAACCTGGGCGATACGGAGGTGCTTACGGTGTTCCTGACGATCATCGGATTCGGCTATGTCGCAGCCGAGCAAAACTCCACTGAAAGCCAGTACGCTCAAAGCTGAGAGGACGGCCTCCATGACATCCGCTCTGGCTCGAAAGAAGATTTTGCTTGTAGGCGGCAGTGGCGGGCTGGGCTCAGCCACTGCCCGCTGGCTGGTAGAGGAAGGGGCGGAAGTTGTGATCACCTACTGCCGGAACGCGGAACGCGCCGGGCAACTTGCTGGGCTGGGTGAAATTGTGCAAGCCGATGTTACCCTCGCCGAGGACCGCGCACGCCTGCTCGGACGGTTTCCCGATCTGTACGGACTGGTGGTGTTCGCCGGTATTCCCGCGCGAGTTTCTGACCCGGATCAGTTTGAAACTGCTTTGCGGGAATCGCTGGAGGTAAACTTTCTCGGCCCGATTTTGCTGGCAAGGGAGACAGCAGAGCACATGCGTGCCCGGGGCACAGAAGGCTCCATCGTGCTGATTTCCACCATGCAAGCTGTAGCTGTGTTTGCCGGCTCCATGGCGTACGCAGCACCCAAAGCTGCTCTCATCCACGCCGCACGGATCCTGGCGAAAGAGTACCGTGGCTCACCTCAAGTACGGGTGAACGTCGTTTGCCCAGGTGTGAACCGCGCAGGGATGGCGGAAGAGAGCATCGCTGCCGGAAAGTATGAACGTTACTTGCGGGAAAACATGATTCCACGCTACGGCCAGGCTAACGACGTGGCGCGAGCCGTACGTTTCCTACTTGAGCCCGACAACTATGTCACCGGGCAAGTGCTGGTGGTCGACGGTGGGTTAACCCTTTAACGCGTCAAGCAGCGAGCGACGGCCTGTTTCCAACCCGCATAGAGTTCCTCTCGCTCGGCCTCCCCCAACGAGGGCTCGAACACGCGATCGACTTTCCAGCGTCGTTGGATTTCGTCAAGGTCTTTCCAAAAGCCTACAGCCAAGCCGGCCAGATAAGCTGCTCCTAAGGCCGTCGTCTCGATGTCCGCGGGCCGCACTACCGGACGTCCCAAAATGTCAGCCTGGAATTGGAGCAAGAAATCGTTGGCTGCCGCACCCCCATCAACCCGGAGCTCGGAAATCCGGCGACCGATGTCGCCTTCGATAGCTTCGATCAAGTCACGGGTCTGGTAGGCGATGCTTTCCAGAGCGGCACGCACCAAATGGCCTCGCGTTGTCCCCTGGGTCAGCCCGGTGATCAAGCCTCGCGCGTGGGGATCCCAATAAGGAGCTCCGAGCCCGACGAAGGCCGGCACGAAGTAGACCCCGCCATTCGACCGGACCGACTGTGCGATAGCTGCCGACTCCGCGGCCGAGGCCAGCAAGCCGACCTGGTCCCGAAGCCACTGGATGGCAGCACCGGCTATGAAGATGCTCCCCTCCAAGGCGAATCGTTTTTCCCCTGGCAGGTTCGCTGCGCGAGTGGCGAGCAAGCGATTGCCGGAGGTCACGGGCTGATCACCGGTGTGCGCCAACAAAAAACACCCGGTCCCATACGTGTTCTTGCTCATGCCAGGCCACAGACAAGCCTGGCCGAACAGAGCAGCCTGTTGATCACCGGCTATACCGCCGATGGGCACCTCCGCACCACAAACCTCGCCGCTGGTCACCCCGACTACCTTTGAGGAATCGACGATCTCTGGCAGTAAACAAGCCGGCACGTCGAACAAGTTCAACAGTTCTGGATCCCAAGCCCCCGTATTGAGGTTCATCAACATGGTGCGGGAGGCGTTCGTCAGATCCGTGACGTGGTTTCGGCCACGGGTCAGCTTCCAGACCAGCCAGGTGTCGACCGTGCCAAATGCCAGTTCGCCCGCTTCTGCCCGTTCCCGTGCACCTGGCACGTGCCGCAAGATCCACCACAGCTTGCTGGCCGAAAAGTATGCATCCACCACTAGGCCAGTCAGCTCCGTGATGCGAGCTGCTTGATCCGACTGGCGTAGGGCTTCGCAAAACTCGGCCGTACGGCGACACTGCCAGACAATGGCAGGCGCGACCGGATGTCCGGTACGCCGGTCCCAGACGATCACCGTCTCTCTTTGATTCGTAATCCCGATGGCTGCAAGCTGTTTCCAGTCGGCCCCCATGCGAGCCAGCGCCTTGCTAGCTGCCGCGAACTGGGCCTGCCAGATTTCTTCAGGGTCTTGCTCAACCCAGCCAGGTTGTGGGAAGCGTCGCTCGACCGGGACAGCTTCCAGCACTAGGCGCCGCGCTTCGGCATCGTAGAGAGCTGCGCGAGCGCTACTCGTCCCTGCGTCCAGTGCCAAGATGTAGCGCACTGGAGAATTATAAAATGGTCGGCGATGCCGCTCTGGCTCGAGAAGCCCGCTCCGAAAGCGCCGCAAGCATTAATAGAAGAACTCCGACAGAGTGGATTTGTGGTGCGTGAGCGGGCTGATGGGACGTGGCTGGTTCTCCGTGAGCGTTGCGCAGCGTTGGTCGCTTGCGACCGCAAAACTGGAGCCCGAATTCTTCGGGCGGGCAAAGTCCTCTCGACGAACGAACTGGGCCTGTTGGTGGATCTGGGATACCAGAAGTGTTGGGAAGGCCCTAGCGGCTATCGTGAACCGGCCTGTGCGGAGGATGTTGCCGCCTACCACAGCTTTCTGGAGTCTCTGCGGACCAAGTTGCGATTGCCGGCACTGTACAACCAGTCGCTTGGCTCTGAGAATTACTTTCATAAATACGACGGCTTGGAGAGTGCTGGCAGGGATCCGGCGCAGTCTGGGGAGTGCCGTTCGAGAAGAACGTGAAGCTTCCCCGAAGTCGCGGTGCATCATTCCTGCGCGCTTCTACATTCACCCCTGGTCGGTAACCACTCAAGGTGCGAGTTTCGCTGTTCGACTTAAAACTGCTGCGCTATTCAGATCGTTTTGTATGATTAGGCTCAGGAGCTCCTCAGGCGACCAGCTATGGGCATCAATATCGGCATCGACATAGGCGCGATCAGCCTGAAACTGGCCGCACTGGGTACACCCGACGATGCGCCGATTCTTGCGCAGCTCACTCAACGTAATCCTGCCTTCCGCTTGCTCTCATCGCCGCTCCCACAAGGTCCTCAGCCGCTGGTGATCTCGGAATACCGCAGGCTCGTGGGTAGCCCTATCCAGGCCTGCTACGACTTGCTGCAAGAGTTTTACGAGCACGTCCCTGAGACGCGTATCGAGGGAATCCGGGTGACGGGCTCGGGCAGCCGCACGATCGCCAAGATCTTGGGTATTTATTTCGAAAACGAGTTCAAAGCTATTGCCCGGGCCATGGCGGTGTTGGCTCCGCAGGTCCGCACGGTCTTCGAGATCGGGGGCGAGAGCGCCAAGTACATCAGGCTCGAGCCAGACCCCACCACGGGTGAGCTGAGTATCGTCGACTACGACCGCAGTGGCGAATGTGCGGCGGGCACGGGTTCTTTCCTGGACCAGCAGGCGCACCGGATGGGTTACTCCGTCGAAGAGATCGGCGAAGTCGTCGCCACGGCCAAGATTGCTGCGCGCATTGCCGGGCGCTGTTCGGTATTCGCCAAGAGCGACATGATCCATGCGCAGCAAAAGGGTTATAGCCCGCCTGAGATTCTCCGCGGCCTGTGCGACGCCGTAGCCCGGAACTTCAAGGCTAGTGTGGTCAAAGGGAAGCCCGTCGTCCCACCGGTGGCCCTGATTGGCGGTGTAGCGCTGAACTCAGGCGTGGCACGCGCCTTGAGAGAAGTCTTCGAGCTCGCCGATGGTCAGCTGTTCGTTCCAGAGCTTTACGCCTGGTTTGGCGCGGTTGGCGCCGCCATGCTCGAGGCTGCCGAAACCCGGAAGCGCTCGTTCCGCGATATCCATAAGCTGAACCAGCACGAGTCGGTACGCAAGCAGCCCGAGAATCGCCCGCTCTCCATGGAGAACGTGATCCTCCTTCGGGAGCACGTCAAACCTTACCAGCCCCCTCCGGGAGACGGACCTATTCCCGCCTACCTCGGCATCGATGTGGGTTCAGTCTCGACCAACTTGGTGGTCATTGATGAGAACGCCAACGTCATCCACGATATCTACCTGCGCACGGCTGGCCGTCCGATTGAGGCAGTCCAAAAGGGCCTCTATGAAATTCGGGATCTTTGGGGGCAGCGGCTGCAAATTCTGGGTGTAGGGACCACCGGCTCCGGTCGGGAACTCATTGCCGAGTTTGTGGGTGCCGACGTGGTCAAGGACGAGATCACGGCCCATAAGACCGGCGCCGTGCACATCAGCACCACACTGGGCGATCAACTGGTCGATACGATCTTCGAGATCGGGGGCCAGGATTCCAAGTTCATCGCCCTGGAGAACGGCGTCGTCGTGGACTTCGCGATGAATGAGGCCTGCGCCGCCGGTACGGGGTCGTTTTTGGAGGAGCAGGCGGAGAAGCTCGGCATCAGCATTAAAGGCGAATTCGCACAACTCGCCCTTTCATCGAAGTCGCCCGCGCGCTTGGGGGAGAGGTGCACGGTATTCATGGAGCGCGACATCACCACGTTGTTGCACCGCGGCGAGTCCATTCCCGACCTCGTCGCCGGGCTCGCCTACTCCATTGCTTTGAACTACCTGAATCGCGTGGTTCGCGGGCGACGGATAGGCAACGTGGTCTACTTCCAAGGGGGCACCGCTTATAACGACGCCGTAGCTGCCGCATTCGCGAGCCTACTCGGCAAGCCCATCACGGTACCGCCTTATAACGGCGTCATGGGCGCCATCGGCATGGCTCTGATCGC
>JAUQPO010000126.1 GCA_030550335.1 Acidobacteriota bacterium | reverse complement strand
GCCTGAGCGGATAGGTTCTCCAATAACCTCGATAAGTGCTGGGGACGGTTCCTTGTACAAATCGCGATCTCAACGTCCGGGCCACCCCCTTGTGGAACCGGGATCCCCTCCGCCAATTGCCAGCCCACGGCACCATTGGCAATTCCCTCACGCACCGCGCGCCTTGCATCTAAATGGGTCCCTGAAGAAGCACCGATCAACAAAAACCCCACCGGCAATCCCCTCGATCTGACTACCACTCCTAGACCGTGAGCTCCCTGCGGTACGACCAACACCTCCGGAAGGGCTTCCAGCTGCACCTCTACGATCGCGTAATAATCTTGATCATTCATGCGACTCGCCTGCGTATCACATGAGGAACATCGCCAGGCTTGCGCGCCAGCGTCAGGCGTCGCCAGTTCGGAGAAGCATAACGTCTAAGGCCTACTCGCCAGCAAAAGCGAAGCCAAGCGAAATTCGCGTCATCCGAGATCAATATTCCGCCGGGGCTAAGATAAGGCCAAACGAGTTCGTACTCCCAAAGCATATGCGCCGGGGTATGGAGATCGTCGTGGAAGAACAAGTCTAGTGCTGGGAGCGTGCCAAGCAACTTTGGCAAGACCTCACGCACATCGCCCCGCAGCATCTTCAGCCGTGTGCCTAGAGCTTTGCGCAGCGGTGCCGGAATCGCCCATCCCAACCCTCTCGCGGGCCAGTCCAGTGCCCCGCCATCTTCGAGTCGGATCTGTTGACCAGACTCCACAGGCAGGTCGATCGTGTACAACTCACCCGCGCGATTCTCCACTAAAGCAGCCCCCAGAAAACTGGTCGCGAGGCCCGGCCCTGTTCCCGTCTCAACGACACAACGCGGCTTCAAGCCTCGAACTAACCCGTACAGTATGAGACCATCTTCATAGCTGATAGCCCCCTGGTTTCCCCCGGCCCGTTCAATTCGTTCCGCTGCGACCCTCAACAGCCGCTCCCATCGCTCAAATCCCTCCAGAGCCTCACCTGGATGAAAGCCCGCCAATTCCAAAAGCTGCGTAGGAGATTTCACCTGTCCCAGCCGGTAAATTAGCTTTGCGAACGAGTAACCCAGTTGCCCCAACCACCGACCACGGTAGCAAGGCCAGGTGTTAATCTCCTGCCAGTGGCGCCTCAGTTTGGTCCAGGTCACCTCTTTGGGCCTCATCCGCGTTCACCTGTGCTTGCCGGCCTCTCCAGAGAAGCTCAGGCTCGCAGCCGCCGTTCGCAAGCTAGCGAGCATCTGCTCAAGCAAACCCCGGATCAACCCCGCTGTTTCAGCTATCAGTTCTCGCCCGACAATCCAGTAACCCAATACGCCCGTCAACACCACCCACAACGCCCCGTGCTGCCACCAACTCATGTCAAAGTAAAATCCCCTACCAGCAAGCAACCAGCAAAGCAACATTCCTGCCGCGGCCGGCGCGAAAATCCGGCCCACCTCCGCCAAAGAAACCTCTAACTGCCTGGCCACTGCTACAGTCACAAGCGCATTCAGTAGAAATCCTAGGTTGGCCCACGTGGCACCCTCCAAACCAGCAACCCCGGCCAGGACCTTCATCCCAAGCAGAGTCACAGCGCTCCCGGTTAAACTCCACACAGCAATTACCCCGGGCCTGTCCATGCCCAACGCGAAGCAGCCGGCCAGATTAACCAGTCCCATCCAGCCGTAGATCAAACCTGCGATTTGAAGCACCGGAAGCGCAGTTCCGGCATGTGTGGGGCCGAAGACCAACATCGCCACCCACGGCGACAACAAGAGCAGCCCTGCCGCACCGGCAAAGCAAACTGCCCCATTGACTCTCGCACTCTTCCGCAGGAGCTGCCGAATCCGCCCGTGATCCCCTATGGCGTACGCCGCACTCACCGCCGGCGGCAGTACATTGATCACCATTCCAGCAACTTCAGGGACTTTGTTAGCGACGGTTACGGCCGCCGCATAAATGCCGACTGCGTCTCTGCCCAACGCCGCGTTGATAATCAATCGGTCAGCACTGCTGAAAAGGATACTACCCAAGGAGTTGAACCATTGTTTAATGCCGAAGCGTAGCAGCCTACGCGCAGTCTGTAAGTCGAACGTCCAGGGGCCTGCCATCGGTCTCAACAACCGCCGAAGCACCCAAAGGTGAGCGCAGCATACCATAAAAGTGGTGACGGTAACCCACAAGGCGACGGCCCAAGCTGAACGCGTCCAATAGGCCACGACACACAAACCAATTTGGTTGATCAGCGTCGCAGGCGATTCGATCATCACCTGCCAATCGTAGCGCAGCATTGCGCCTTCGATAGCTACCAGCGCCAGGTTCCAAAACCTCAATACGAGCGAACCCACGAGAAGCTGTAGCGCTAATAGTGCCTTACCCGCGTCGCCTCCCACCCCAAAGAGTCGCCCCGCTAAGCTCGGCGACGCCACCAGCAGCGCAACCATCACGACCCCGCCCGATACCGTCAGCAAACCCACCGCGGTGGCGATCGTACGCCGGGCATTCGCGTAATCTTTCCGGGCATACTCAGCCGCCAAGTAGATATTGAGCGCGGATACCAACCCGAACTGCGCAATGTTGCATAACCCCATCACTCCCCAGCACACTGCCAACACCCCGTATTCGTTTACTCCCAATAGCCGGATAACTAGCGGGCCGGTGACCAGACTCACCACCATCCGGATCGCCCCACCCGCCGAGGTGTATAGGCTACCTAGCTTCAAGTTCATTTGACCGCTCTCACCTTCCCACCCGGCGCTCCACACCCATTACCCCGGCAGTCAGCTGGCTGCAGCCGTTCAACACACTTTCGATCGGGCCGCTCTCCCGCCGCGGCACGCCATCAGGTGCGTATAAGTCAAACAGCCCGAATTCCTCTAGCGCAGCTCCCACGCGCTCACAGAATGAAGACGGCAACTCGCGTATTGCGCCTGACGCAAGCCGGTCTCTCGCGTCTGTGGTCGGCGCGACCCGCATGTCCGTTTTCGACGCCCGACTGAAAACCTCCATAACCCGTTGCATCTCCAACGGCCTACCCACCCACTCGAACAACCTGGGCAGCTCCCCCTGAGGATCTGACAGGAGATTCTCGTAAAAGAGCACATAAAGGCCCTTCCGAAACGCCGTCAGCGGCACCAGGTAAGCAACGCACCAAAACAGCAGAATTACCTCAAGTCGACTTTGCGAATCCACTTTCTGTAGGCTTTTCTTCACAACCGGGTAATCCTCGAGCAACTCGGGCTGTTGCGACACTGCAGCCCATTCACGATAGAACTCCCAGTCAAGCCGTTGCCAAGAAGCCACAACCGAGTACGGGTTCCGCACCACCAAGATGATCCGCATTCGCGGCTCCAAATCTGCGAGCCACCTCAGCATTAAGTTTGTGCGAATGTCCTTGATGATTCGCCGACCCACCAGAATGCGCTGGTTGAAGCGGTCAGTCCAGTAACTCCGAAATCGCCCCCGAAGGATCAGTCGGGCGGCGCTAGCCAGCTTAACGTTCTCAGCCCCCGGTCTTACATACTGGTACCAGCGGAACTCCTTTGCCGCTCGTACTCGCTCGGAGTCAAAGGGCTCGAAGATGCTACGGTAGCGGTTATCGTAGTTCAATAGTTCGGACACCCACGTGCTACCGCTTCTGCCTACGCCGGAAATCAGTACGGTGGCATCAGAATGCCTCATTAAGCCCGGGTCGATCAACAGTAGCGAACGCAACCTACTCATCATGAGCTCCAATCTTGTGGCAGGGCCCGAAGGCATCTCGCCACCTCTCGCACTGGATAAGTGGTCGTTCTCGGTATTGCAACACCCTCACCTCCTCTGAACCGCCCTCGACGCCTCGCTCCTTCGATTCAGGCGCTCCAGCGTGGCTCGCTCGCCCATTGCTCTTAGTAATCCCACCCGAGTCCTGCCATTGAATCGACGCCTCAGACGCGCCGCCCAATAAGCCCACGCCACTGCTTCAACAAATCCGCGAAGTTCCTCCCAGGCTAGGACCACCGGCCAGGGATACTTTCGCAAACCCAGCACGGTCCCCGGCACACCGGCGAATTTACGGAACAACGTCTTGCAGAATACCCAGAAAAAACGCGGCCAATCCGGGTTGGGAGAAGACAGGTACTTTAGCAGATACGAGGCATATCCGCGCCCCCAGCCTCGAATCTGGTGGCGAAGGTCGGCCAGCTCAGCCCGGTCTTCGTGGAACACAGCCATCCGCGGCTCATAAACCCACATCCATCCATGGGCCAGAACGCGGTAGAAAATCTCCAGGTCCTCCCCACCCAAGCTCGGCGTCCCTGCGCCCAAGCTTTCATCGAAGCCCCCCATCTCGATTAGCGCCTCCCGTCGAAAAGCCATGTTCGCACCGGCACCGAAGCAGGCTTCTCCACACGGCCAGGTCCAGGGAAGCCCAGGTGCGCAACGAACCCATCTATGTGGACTACAGTCGTGATTGAAACCTCCCCTGTAAGCCAACCAGATCTGAGCCGGGGTGTCCAAGCGTCTTGGAAATATCGGGCCACTGAAGCCAGCCGCTTGGTCACTCGCTCGAAACGCCCTGACCAAACCGACTAACCAGCCGCGGTCCAACACCACATCATCATCGAGATACGCGATGATTTCCCCGCGTGCTTCCCTCATCGCCCGGTTTCTGGCCACGCTCAAGCCGGGTACGGGCTCCCACACGTGGTGCAAGCCGGGGTAAGTGGACTCCAGACAGGCGAGCGAGGGCTTGATAGGGCAGTTTTCCACCAGTAATACCTCGTTTGGTGCCTGGAATAGCTGAGGTGCGTGCTGGCATATAGACTCCAGACATTCCCGGAGCTGGCGTAGCCGCTGCCCTTTAGTACAGATCGCCAGGCTAACGCGCGGAAGTGATACCCCAGCCTCCTCCAAATCCTTTTCCGGGGCGTCTACAGAAACGCGCCCGGCTTCTATCTCGGCTCCCCTCAGCTCCACGAGTCCCAGCTGAACGCCCACTGGTGCCTTTCGTAAGATGAAAGATACAGGGGCTCCATTCCTTCTAAGCAAAACAGCAACACCAGCCGCACCCTGCGGCACAACCACTCTGGCCTCGCCACCCTCTAGCTCAACTTCCTCGATCGCATATCTCATCGACGACCACACCTTCCCGCCCGTGCTCTCAAGGCCAGAGGTTCTAAGGCCTCAGCTGGCCACCGCTCAATTTCCTCGGCCATTGCCGCCAACTTCCGATGCCTTTCCTTTAAGGCAACCAATGGCTCCATACCCACCCGTCTCAATACGTCCTCCCACCGGTAACTCCAATCGTGCCTGCGCAACGTGTTCAGCAGGTTCGCCCTGCGTGCCCGCACAAGCCGCTCTGGCTCGCGCTCCAACTCGTCCAACACTCGCTCGATCTCTGGGCACTCATACGGTATCTGGACCAGGGCGTCCGGCCAATCGAAGCAGCGCCCGAACTCCGGACAGCCCGGCGCAGTGCCCAGCATCACTGCCCCTCCCCCCGCACCTTCGAAATATCTGGGTGAGAGCGACGGCTCAGTTTCTGTATCAGTACGGTGTTGCGCTGAGTAAGCAATGAAGTATCGGCTCCGCTTCACGATGCTCGCCACCAAATCCCGGTGCTCCTGCCAGTTCCGGATACGAAACTGAAACACGTCCCCTTTCCGGCCGATCGTATCGTAAATGTAGAAGAAATTTCCTCTTCGCGCCCAATCTAACAACCCCTGATGGGTCACCTCCGATCTCCGCCCCATGCTGTAGCAGTCGACTACTCTAGCCGCGGGTACCGGGTACGGCGCGAACCGCAGGCAGTCCACACCAAACAAGAACAGCTCCACTGGCCGACCGCTAAGACGGCGCAAGCTATCTAGAACCCCACTGTGGGTTGCATACACGCAGTCGAACTCTAGCTCATCCAATACCCTTAATTCGGCCTCGGCCTGTTGGATCCCACTCGTCCATACCTCCAAGATGACCACCACCGCTCTCTTGCAGTGCCGTCGGATCCCCTCCACGTAACGGAACAGTGCCACGTCTGGCGCGAAGTTCACGATGCAAAACAGCAGGTCATACTCACCGCTCAGCTTTACGTGACGGATTCCCGCATCCACTGGCAGACCTAGTTTATGCCGCGTACGATTCTTCATCCACAACCAGGCACGCCCCACCCGACCCTGGAACCTAGGTTCCAGCTCGATTACATCCACGGCGTCGACGCTTTCAATGACCGACTCGAGCTCATATACCCACGGCATCCAGTGCTCAAAGTTGAAGCCCCGCTGAGACAACAACAACACCCGGGCTCCTCGATTCCCCTGATTGTCTGCCTGCCCAACCCGGTAGCTCATCGCCACTGAGACATCACCTTCGGTCCACCAGCTGACAGCGCCAGCGGCCTGCCCCGGCGCCCGCCATCATGGAACCTAAACTTCGCTCGAGCCACAAGTGAACAGCTCTCCACTCTTCTAAAAGCCTCTCTACTGTGAATTGCCTCACAGCAGCCTGCCCACGCTCCGCTAGAGCTGAGCGTTCCTCCGATGTCATAGCCAGGAAACGCTTGAGACCTTGCAATATCGACGCCGCATGCGGCTCGACGAAAATCGCGCTGACGCCGTCCTCGAATGCATCTCGCACGCCGTGGACTTTCGTCGTGATCACAGGCAGACCAGCACCTGCCGCTTCGAAGCATACCTTCGAAAAAGCTTCATACTTCGAGGGGAACACGAAGGCGTCCGACATCCAGTAAAATGCCCTAGGATCCCGCACGTGGCCTGTAAATAGTACCCGATCGGTGACTCCTTCGCGTTTTGCCCACTGCCGCAACTGCCGCACCGCCCAGCGCTGACCCCCAACCACGAGCAATCGTACGTTCTCCCCATCCAAGCCTCGCAGGGCTTTCAGCAGCTCCGGCAGACCTTTTCTCACAAAATGGCCCAGCGCAACAAAGCAGAACACCTGCTCGTTCGATCCAAGGCCAAGCTTTTCCCTTTCCAGGCGCCGGTCCCAACCAGCAGGCCTCATCAAGCCATTTGTGTCAAACGGGTTAGGTACGACGACTAACTTTCCCTCTACCCCTTTCACCAACGTCCTGATCTCTTCCGCTATTCCGGGCGATGGTACTACGACCAATCTCGCCCGCCGATAAGCCTTCGTCTCCACTAAGGAGTGCAACCAGTGATCAAGCCAACGGCAAACCCCTAGCAACGACAAGTTCTCCCGCCAGTTCCAGTGCCTGCGCAAGTACACGGTATGGCAGAAGTGCGCACTCTGGACATCCGCGAACAGTACGTTGCCCTCAACAGCATGTACGACGTCAAACCTCGCCCTCTTCCTACAGCAGTACAGCCAAAACAGAAGCGTCGCCATCACCTGGTAAACCAAGAACAGCAGAAACAGCGGACGGCGCGGAGCCGGTACTTTCACCCATTCGATCCGGTGGTCTGGGCTTTCAAACGCTACAGCGAAAACAGTCACCTGGTGCCTCGCCGCCAGGTCCCGCAGCAGAAATAGGTGCGAACCTCCGACCGGGTTGTCCGGCGTCACCAGATAGTTGAAGTAGGCGATTCGCACGTGATTTAACTCCTCACTGCCCAGCTCCGCTCGCAGCCTTCGGGGGCCACCGCAATTAGTCTGAAGGTGTTCCTGATACCGAGACTCGTTCCGACCCACTGCCATAACCGGCTCATAGTGCTCCAGTAGTAGCTCACCTGGCACCGAAAGCCGGAAGCCTCCAGGGTACGACAGATGGCGAACTGATCGACGCCGTTGCGCACCAAATGGTAGTCCACGTTGTCTTCTTCAAGCAGCAGCCCCCGCCGGTGCGCGATGAACCTACGAAACCATTCACCCCACCTCCCCTTCCCCGCTCGCCATGCGTAATAGGCCAGCTTCATGAAGTAGTAGTCCAGGCGACGCATCGTGTCGTACCTGGGCGTTTCTTGAAACACCAGAAATATTCCGCCTGGCCTCAGGCATGCCTTTGCCTTTTCGACCACACTCAGGTAATCTGGCACGTGGTGGAGGAACGAGCATGCAACAATAACGTCGAATCGCCCATCTAGACGATTCATAGCGTCCAGTGCATCCCCCTCTACCGTCCGCAAGCGGTCCGCGAACCGGCTACACCGTTCTCGGAGTTGAGCCAGGCGCTGCGGTGATATGTCGACTGCCGTCACTACAGCGCCCTCTTCGAGGAACATCAACGTGACTGAGCCTTCCCCGGCCCCGAGGTCGAGCACGTGCGGTTGCGCCGCCCGCCGCTTGGCGTGGTCCAAGACGGCGCGCGCAGTTTCTCGAAGAAGTCGCCGTAACGCCGCGTGCTTGAGGTGAGGGGTTTCTTCCAGATACTCCTCCCTCGTTAAACGATCATAGTGCGCCAAGTTGGCATCAAACCCACAGGACAGTGTTACCTGAGTCCCACCGCCATCTTCAACTCTTTTTCCCACGTGTTACCTCCTGTCTTCCGCCCGCCCGGCCGACCGCGGGTCGTCAGCGAAACCTTCCGTCGATGATCGCCCCACAACTCGCGCTACCGCCAGCTCGTAAACCTTCAGCAGCGACCCCAAGGCACTATCAGCAGAACACCGTCGCTCCGCCTCCCTGACTGCAGCCACACGCATCGCCCGTAACCGATCCCGATTACGGGCCCCCCAGTCTACCCACTCAGCTAGCTCTTTTGCATTCCCCGGCTGGAACAATAACCCCGTGCGGCCGTGACTTATCATCTCTTTCAGACCGCCAATTGCCGATGCCAGGACCGGAGTGCCGACGCTAAAAGCCTCGAGGACCGACATCGGGCACGGCTCATACCACTCCGACGGAACAACCATCAACGCCGCCCCCCCAACAAGCTCTCGGAGAGCCTCGCGACTCAACCACCCCACGTACTCAATTCCTACAGTCCGTTGGGCTGCACCTTTCACGAACTCCCGCAACGGCCCGTCCCCGACAATCTTTAGCGACAGCAATGGCCGATACTCCGACCAAGCTCTCACCAGCGTTCCGACTCCCTTCTCAGGACTTAGCCGTCCACCGTAGACCACATATCCGCCCTCCCCATTCCCCGGCATCATCGGTCCCGCCAAACAGTTCGGCCTCACAACGATCTTCTCCGCCGGC
>JAUQPO010000125.1 GCA_030550335.1 Acidobacteriota bacterium | reverse complement strand
CGAGTGGTTGTGGTTATTGGGGATGGCGATCTGCGGCGCGGTGATCTACCTGGCTATCTTTTTGATGCTCAGTTGCGTGTCCTTCTGGATGGAGGATCGGGTGGGAGTCATCCCACCGGTGTATAACATGCTAACGTTCGGCCGCTATCCGCTGGACATTTACAACACTGCCATCAAATTTCTCCTGAGTTGGATCATCCCGTTCGGCTTTGCGACCTTCTATCCTGCGGCTAGCCTGTTACGGCGAGACTTTTACCGGCTTTATGGTTGGCTCGTGCCTGTCGTTACGTGCGCGGTGGCCGCTCTGGCGATTTGGGTGTGGAACCGGGGTGTGCGGCGCTACGCGTCGACAGGCTCCTGATCAAGAGCAGGCTTGGGCCCAGCGTTACGGGTTGCGCTCGTCCAGAGGCACACGGGCCGGTTCGGCTGTATAAGGTTGGAAATTCGGGGTGCTGGTGAACGCGGTCCACATCGGCATGGCGCCAGCGTCGTAATGGCTCATGGGATTCAAGCCGAGGATTAATTCGATGGTGCGCAGCATAGAGACCGTGTTATAGAAGGTGCTGTCGACTGTCTTCCGGCGGGCGTAGGGTGAGATGACAAGAGCGACGGTTCGATGCGCGTCCACGTGGTCGGAGCCTCCGTGGGCATCGTCCTCTACCACAAAAATCGCCATCTGGCGCCAGAATCGGGACCGGCTACAAGCTTCGACGATCATGCCTAGAGCCAGATCGTTATCGGCTACCGCAGAGCGTGGCGCGATTTTTCCAGGCATGGTTCCCGCAGTGTGGTCGTTGCCGAGGTGCATCAGTACGAGCTGCGGCATCTCGCCCCGTTGCTCCATCTGGCGTAGATCCTCGATGAAGACCTTTGCCCGTTCCACGTCTGGATAATCTAGGTCGAATCCTCGGAAGTACAGGTTCGTTACCCCCCGCAAAACCGGATCGCGCACGGCCTTCACCTGAATCTGGCCCAGCTCTTTGGCAGCCAGATTCTCCACCAGGAGACCATAGTTACGAAGCGAGCGTTTCGCGGCCGCCGCGTTCGTCCACAGGTAAGCGGCTGGTGGGATTGAAGGCAATGCCTGACCGAAGAAGTCGTATTGCTTGCGCCGGCCGCTATAGACGGAGGGCCATAAGAGTTCCACATACGCCGGAGCGATTGCGCCTGTGGTCCAGTTCCAACCGTCTGCGTCCACAGCGCCGCAGGCATAGAAGTTGTCGAAGAGCACGAACTCGCGCGCGAGTTTGTGGTGATTTGGCGTCACCGCCTCTCCGAAGATCGCGAGTGATGGATCACCATTGCCCTCGCGTATGTCCCCGAAAATTTCATCGTAAGTGCGGTTCTCCTTGATGATGAACAGCACATGCCGAATTGGCGACGTTCTTTCGGGAGGCACCTTTGAGCCTGGAGGGATCGGGTTACCCTCAGGAATCTCGACCTGGGCTAGCTTCTGATCCGAATAAGGCGAGTTGCGTAACACTTGCCGAGTCCACTGGAAAAGCCGGTTCGGTTCCACCGGCGGGATAACGCTGAGGGAACCGCGAAGCAAGCGGCCAACGAACCCATCGTGGCTCAAGGCCTGTTGTGGTGCCTGTGGCTCGCGCAGCGGGCTAGGGCCATTGGGGTTTGGAGCGCTGCCCAGGCCTTTTCCGTTGAGCACGACCAAGCGCCCATCGGCCAGTGGTACGACTTGGGTGGGGAACCAGCCTGTGGGGATGTACCCAGCGACTCGGCTTCGCTTCTCACTCACATCCAAGACCGCTACTGCGTTGCCTCCGGAGCAGACCACGTATATGAGCTTGCCGTCGGGGCTGGAAGCTACGGCCGTAGGAAGCATTCCGGGTGGCTGCCACGGCCATGGCGACACCTGCACCGTTTCGGCCAGCGTCAGAGTCCCCGTGTCGCTCACGCCCACGACGTAAATCCGGTTGGTGTTCGAGACAGCTACGAATAAACGCATCGCCCATTCAGCGGCTGGTTCGGCTTCGGACCCAGGTGGTCGGAACCGCGAGAGCGCCATGCCCATAGGCTGGCGGGCCAGCCGGAGTTGTTCCAGGTGGGCACCGTCGGAAGCGCGGTGGCGGTGGAGAGAACTTTCCGACCAGCTCGTCACGAAGAACCACTCGCCCTTGGAATCGAATAGGAGGGCGTAAGGCTGGCGAGCTGTCCGGAATCGGTCGACGACCCAACCCGAGCGCGGATTGACGACAATCACTTGGTTCGTAGAAAGCGAGGTCACGTAGAGCAGCCGCCCATCCGGGCTGAAAGCGAGATCTCCTAGAAACGGACGTTCCGAAGAGCCGCTCTCGGGATCTAGGTTGAAGACACGCCGCCGCTCGAGCTGGCCACCACGCTGTAAAGCGAACTCGTAAACCCGTCCCGAAGCGCCGCCGCTAACGTACAAGAGCTTGTTCTCAGGCGAGAACGCTAGCCCGCGCCAGGCCCCCTCGACTTCCGCTTCAGCGACGGGTTTCAGCGAGGACAGATCGAACACGACGACAGTGGGCGGCAAGCACCCGCTGTGAAGGACAACAAGGAACTCGCCCTCCGGTGAGACCACCGCAGTGGTGGGAAGCGTACTTGTCGGGATCTGTTGGCCTGCAGGTGCCAGTTTCCAGCCCGTGGGTAGTAGCACGCTTCCATCGGGCTGTAACCCGACCCGAGTCGGAGCAGGCGCGGTAGCTCCCAGGCTCCAGCCGAGGGCCACCACGAAGACAGCCACTGTCCTGCAGGCTGTCATTCACGAAACCGTTGAGCGATCGGGAACCTGCGGCCCATGCCAAAGGCCTTCGTAGTGACTTTGAGCCCCGGCGGCGCCTGGCGACGCTTGTATTCGTTCCGATCGACCATATTGACAATGTGGCGGACAAAGTCTAAGGGCAGATTCAATTGTTCAGCGATCTGGCGAGAAGGTCGATTCTCTTCTATATACAGGTGCAGCACGGCATCCAGAACCTCGTACTCCGGCAGCGAGTCGGTGTCTTTTTGATTCGGTCGCAGTTCTGCCGATGGGGCCTTTTGAAACACGTTCTCAGGGATGGGATTGTTGTTGCGCCGGTTGGCGATGCGCGCTAGCCGGTAGACCATGGTCTTGGGCACGTCGCTGATCACCGCCAGGCCTCCAGCCATGTCTCCGTACAGAGTGCAGTAGCCGACGGCGAGCTCGCTCTTGTTCCCGGTCGTGAGGACCAGCGCATTCCATTTGTTCGACAAAGCCATCAGGATCAGCCCGCGCAACCGCGCCTGGATGTTCTCCTCGGTAACGTCTGGCGGCAGTCCGGCGAAGACAGGTTGCAGGGTATGCAACACCTCATGGTACGGTTGGACGATCGGAATGACCTCGAAGCGGATCCCTAGATTTTGGGCGAGTGCGCGGGCATCCGTCAAGCTCGCCTCGGACGAGTAGGGACCCGGCATGGCTACACCTACGACCGAATCTCGGCCAACGGCTTCGGTGGCGATGACCGCCGTGAGTGAAGAGTCGATTCCCCCACTGAGGCCGAGCAGAACCTTTTGGAAGCCACATTTCTGGACATAATCTCGGGTACCCAACACCAGCGCTTCATAGACAGCTTCCTCTTCGCTCAGGGCGCTCTCGTGCCAATCGCCGTTCCTAGCTTCGAGGTCCGCGATCACCAGGTCCTCTTCGAACGAGCGAGCTACGGCGATCAACTGGCCTGTGGCGTCCATGACGAAGCTGCTGCCGTCAAAGACCAGCTCGTCGTTGCCGCCCACCTGGTTCACGTAAACGACGGGGATCTTGTGATGGCGGGCGGTAGCGCTGAAAATGTCATGGCGCAGCCGGCGCTTGCCCATGTGGAACGGCGAAGCATTGATACTGATCAACAGCCGTGCCCCCGCTGAAACCAGCTCGTCGACAGGATCGCGTTCGTAGAGCGGGCGCTCCCAGTACTGCTTGTCGTTCCAGGCATCCTCGCAAACCGTGAGCGCGGTCTTGACGCCGCAAATCCAGCATGGGACTTGTCGTTCTGCGGGCTTGAAATACCGGGCTTCGTCGAAAACGTCGTAAGTGGGCAACAACATCTTCGCCTGCCGGAAGAGTATGTTGCCCCGCTCGAGCACCACGGCTAGATTCAGCGCTGGTTTGCCGAAGCTTCTGGGGCTGTTATGCCCCACGGTCCCGTAGATCAGCGTGATGTTCAGAGTCGCGGTCTCGCTAGCGAGCCGCCGCTCGGCCATTTCAGCTTTCTCGTAAAAGCTCGGCTTTTCTAACAAGTCCCGAGGCGGATATCCGACGATAGCTAACTCGGGGAAGACGACAACGTCGGCCTTGCGGTCGGCCGCCTGACGAGCCATGGCGATCATCTTCGCCACGTTGCCTTCCATGTCGCCGACGGTCGTGTTGATTTGAGCCAGAGCGACGCGCATGGATACTTCATTGTACTGGCTAGCCAGCCGCCGAGCTGGTGAAGACAGGCCGAGCGGGGTCCTAGCAGGAGATAACAGCTCGCTTGCCGGAGAGCCTGGACGCCACTACGGAACGTCTTGGGCCGACGCCTCAAAAAAGATTTGATCCCTTGTCGATCGGAACTTCCACGGGTATACTCGGACCGATGAGCTGGCAGCTGACGCGCCGCAGCTTTCTTCAGGCATCCTTGCTGGGAACCACCGACGTCCCATCGCCCGACCCTCGGACCAAGACCGTCGAGTGGTTTCGAACGGCCCGTTTCGGCCTATTCATCCACTACGGACTCTACAGCCTCCTAGGCCGAGGTGAGTGGGTGCAACATCGCGAGGCTATCCCCGTGGCGGAGTACAGCAAACTGAAAGACCAGTTTCAGGCCGAACGCTTCGATGTCGACTTCATCACGGACCTCGCTTTAGAAGCCGGGATGAAATACATCAATCTCACCTCGAAGCACCACGACGGTTTCTGCTTGTTCCGCACCCAGCAGACGGATTTCAACAGCGTCGACTCCCCTGCCGGGCGGGACTTAGTGGGGGAGTTGGTCGAGGCTTGTCGGAAGAAAGGCCTGGGTATTTTCCTCTATTACTCTTACGCGGCCGATTGGCGCCATCCGTACTTTTACAGTCGCGAGGCTGGCTTACCGATTTGGCCAGGTGCCCGCCCTGCTTACCAAGCGCCGCAGCCAGAGTACAAGTTCCAAAGGGATGAAGACTTCCGCCACTACATCCGGTTCGCGCACGCACAGATTGAAGAGCTTTTGACCCAATATGGGCCGGTTACGGGCATTTGGTTCGATCCTATCATGGGCTACTACGCCCGGCCTGATCTGTTCCCCATCGAGCAAACCTACGCGTTGGTGCGGAAGTTGCAGCCGGGTTGCTTGATCGCTTTCAAACAAGGGGCGAACGGAGATGAGGACTTCGTGGCGCCGGAGCGCACGCCCCGTGCTCACCCACGGGGTGGGGAGGTGGGACGCCGGGCTTGGGAGTTGAATCAAGGCAAACCTATCGAAATTTGCGACACCATGCAGGAACGCGCCTGGGGCTACCAGGCTGGCGCCCGGCATCGTACGGCAGACGAAGTAATGAAAATGCTAGAGCATGCCCAACAGCTGGGCGCCAATCTACTGTTGAACACTGGTCCGCTGCCCGATGGATCGATCCATCCGGACGATGTGGCCACTCTGAAGGAGGTTGGGCGGCGCTTGCGTCGGAGGGGGTGAACAACGCATATGGCAAGGCGTAGCTTCATGATCTGGACATGGCTTGGCGTGGGCCTTCTGCTTTGGGCACAGCCATTTCCGATGACGCCCCAAGCGGAGCGGGACAGAGCTTACACGAAGTCGCTGACAATGCTGCCTGGCGGCACGCCCGAAGACCAGTTATGGCAGGTCCTGGTCTTGTTCGGCGTAGGTGGTTGGCAACCTTCCGCGTGGCGAGGAACAGTTTCTGTCAGCGGTGGGGATCTGCACGCCCTGGAAGGTTACCGGTTTGAGCTCCCTAAGGACCGTGTTCTGGCTGAAGGTGGATTCCAGCTCCAAACACAGGTCGAGACCATCCTTCACGGCTCGTCGATTCCTGGTCCTGAGCATGCCCGGCCGGAGAAGGTCGTCCTTCCGAAAGGCCTATGGCTGCGAGGCGCGGGCAATAGCGCAACGCACGTACGGATTCGCACGGGCGAAGGTGAGTTCGGGTTCGAACCGTTAAACCTGCCGTTCGGCCAGTGGACAAGCGCGTTAGAAGGTCAGGTGCGTTATGTACGCACACCTGCAGCGACAGACCTGTCCGGCACGGAGTTGCGACAGCACGATTTGCCCGCCCTTGGTTCCGCGGGCCAAACGTTGTGGTTGAGCTGGTTGAGCTACCACGACCGGCAAGAGGAACTGAACCTTCGAGGGTATGTGAATGGGGAGTGGACCCGGTTGATCCCGGTGCCTCGGGCTGCGGCGGACCTGTGGCGGCCTCAAGTGGCCGTGGATGCGCAGGGGCGGCCCTGGCTGATCTGGTCGCAGCAAGTGGCAGGAAACTGGGACATCTACGCTATGGCTTGGGAAGACAACCGCTGGGGTAGCCTCGAGCGACTCACTAAAGACCCTCGGCCTGACATCGAGCCAGCTGTGGCTCAAGGGCCTGATGGGACGATCTATGTAGTCTGGCAGGCACTTCGCGACCGTACATCCCGTATTCACTTGACCTATTACAGGGATGGCCGCTGGAGTTCGGAAATCCCTGTTACCGACGGGGCTCATAACGACTGGCAGCCCGCGGTTGCAGTGGGTCCGGAAAGCCGAGTTTGGGTCGCTTGGGACCGGTATCGGCAGAGTTACGACGTTTTCTGCCGGTCGTTTTCCCCCGCAGAAGGCTTTGGGCCAGAGTTGCCCGTCGCCACTACTGCGCGCTTCGAGGCGTACGCCAGCGTAGCGATTGATCGGTTGGGGCGTCCGTGGATCGCTTGGGAAGAGGGCGACCCTAACTGGGGCAAGGACACGGGCTTCGTGCTCGGCCCGAAAGCGCCTGGTTCGCCGCTCGGGCGAGGTCGCACGATCCGTGTGGCGGTTCTCCAGGGCAGCGAATGGTGGACGCCGCCGCCGCTCGCGTTTCAAGACCCGCTGGCCGTAGGAGCCACCGAGATGGGAGTCCCGCGCATCTTCGTGGATCCCTTGGGGAGCGTCTGGCTGAGTTTCAAGCGCCGGTACAGCCGTATGGGTTTCCGGACGAGCGTGCATTGGGAGACCTTCTTGACGCGGCTGGAAACCAACGGCTGGACTGATCCGGTTCCGCTGCCTTACAGCTGGAGCCGCCGAAGTGGGTACACGGGTCTGGCGGTCGCTGGCCAGCGGTTGTGGTTGTGCTGGACTCACGAGAATCGGGACTGGGCGTTTGCCAGCCGGCCGCGACTACACCGCGTAATTGTGGGCTCTGTGCCCCTACCGGGTGGAGCTCCAGCACCACCGCTGGCACGGCTTCGATCCCAGCCTGTCGAGCCGGCGCCGGTCCACCCCAACGAACCGCTGGACGTAGCGGCAGCGCGGGCTTACCGAGTTAGGTTGGGCAAGCAGGAGCTGCGATTATTACGTGGTGACCTGCACCGCCACACGGAACTTTCCCAGGACCAGGGCGGCCTCGACGATGGCACGATTGTGGAGTTCTACCGGTACATGATCGATGTGGCGGATATGGACTTTGGGGCCTCCACTGATCACCAGGCAGGGGGCATCGACTACTGGAATTTCCTGACACTCAAGCTCGCCGACATGTTTTATCTGCCCGGCCGCTTCACGCCCCTTTACGGTTACGAGCGCAACATCGCCAATCCACATGGGCACCGCAACATTTTCCACGTGGGCCGCAACTACCCGATCATTCCGTTCTTTCCTCGCATTGATCCGCGCTTCATGCTGCCCGACAGCCCCGACGGGGAGTTGTTGACCTTCAACAATGCGGCTTTTGGCGGTGCCCTGGACAATGACACCGAGCTGTTGTATGAGGAGTTGCGCAAGTCTGGAGGCCTGGCCATCCCCCACACACCTTCCAGTGACAACATGGGCACCAACTGGTACATCCACGACCCAGAACTCGATCCAGTAGTGGAGATCTACCAGGGTGCACGCCAGAGCGCTGAGCACAAGAACGCGCCACGTGGGGTCCGCGACGGTGAGGAAGCCAGGGCGGCTGGCGGTTTTCAGCCCGCTGGACTGGTGTGGAACGCTTGGCGAAAAGGTTACCGGATCGGAGTCATCGCGAGTTCCGACCACTTTTCCACGCATATTTCCTACGCCATGGTCTGGGCGCCAGCTATGGATCGGAAGACGATCCTCGACGCCATTCGGAAGCGGCGCACCTACGGGGCTACGGACAACATCATTCTCGAGTTTTGGCTGGGCGACCATTTCATGGGAGAGGACTTCCGCGCCCGCGAACCGCAGAAGATCCGGGTCAAAGTCGTGGGTACGGGGCCGGTGGCCCGCATCCATCTGATCCGCGATGGTGTCTTCGTTTACCAGGCCACTCCGGGAAAAAAGCAAGCGGAGTTTGTTTATCTGGACAAAGACGCGGGCCCAGGGGAGCATTGGTACTATGTGCGCGTGGAGCAGGCCGATGGAGAACTGGCCTGGTCTAGCCCGATTTGGGTGCGCTACGAGGCTAGGGAGTGAATGACTGGAGGGCTGAGTTGGCTTGCGGATGCGTGTTGAGCTAACGGAAGGAGAGTGTGCGCTCGGTTTCGACGCTACCCCTGTCGAAGCTCAATGTGCGGGAAATTCGACTGGACACTTTTGGAGGAGACAAGGACCCCGAGGTAGGACACTGCACTTTTCGTCGGATGGTTCGTATAATGGTTAAGCGGAGACTGGGAGGTCGTCTAACGGTAGGACAGCAGACTCTGGATCTGCGAGTCGGGGTTCGAATCCCTGCCTCCCAGCCAAGCTTGTGGTTTGCTCCCGGGGAAGTTCCCACCTGAAGAGTTAATCTCAGTGTTTGCGCAAGGCCGGCTGGAGGGATGAGTTTTTAATTGGCGCGTGTAAACCCGCACTCCTGATGCCACACTCGTCGGGGCCACCCATAGGCTCCTCCATGTCGGTGGCAAAAAGTGCGCGACATGCTGCGCGCCCCACTGATTGGCTGCCGCGAGCATATCGTTCGGTACCGGCGGGGTGAAGTGAC
>JAUQPO010000124.1 GCA_030550335.1 Acidobacteriota bacterium | reverse complement strand
AGTGGGTTCTCGATGAGGCCTACCGGCAGATCCCAGGTGAGTGGTTGGAGGAGGGGGAAGAGGAGGAACTGGAGCACCTGTTGGAGCAATTGTTGCAGCGACGTCGGCGCGTCGCGGATCTGATTGAAGAGTGTCGCCGCGGCCCCCGCCACCTGTTTCCCCACTGGTCCCGATGACCGGCCCAGCGGGGCAAACGCCGAACCTGCACGTTTGCACCCCACGGACGGGCCCAACCTGGGCGGAGGCGGACAATGGGTGAGCATGATGAGTCGTCGGATCTTAAGACGGGTTCGTTCGGGGTTCATCCTCGCCAAAGAGTTACCCGGGCAGTGCCGCTGGTGAGCATCTCTGTTACTCGTGAGATCCTGAGCCAACTGTTAGCGCCGGAAGCCGCTCTTTTGCTCGAGCTCGTGCAGCAGCCGGAGACGGTTTGGTGGGCCTGGGAGCAAAATCCGAGGATGTGGGTCTCATGGCGGCCGACGTGGTGCGATGCTCACCTCGACCGGAAGGTTGGGCGGCTGGAAGGCTTCTTCGGCAGACAGCGTCGGCGGCGGAAGGGCAAGTCTTGTCGAGGATAGAGCTCTTCGAGTGATCAATCCAGCGATGGGGCAGCCCGATCGTGATCGGAGTGGCAAAGTCGCGCTGGTGCTTTTGTACGCGCAGGTTCAGGTTCGCTGAGCGTTTGCGGCTGCAATCGGCGTAAGCGAGAGGCCTCTTCGGGCAAGATCGGTGTAGGATGGAGGCGGCGTGAGTGTCCTTGGGAAACGGTCCAGAAATTGGAGGCAGGCGAGTTGCGCCTTGCCAGAGCGGTCGCTACAATTAGGTGATTTGTAGGTCTGATTGGGAGGCTTCATGGCAGTCGCAGACAAAGTCAAGGAGATCATCGTTCAGCAGCTACAGGTGGAAGAGTCACAGGTGGACGAGTCGGCTTCTTTCGTGGACGACTTGGGGGCGGACTCGCTCGACCTGGTCGAGTTGGTCATGGCGTTCGAGGAAGCCTTCGACCTGGACATCCCAGACGAAGACGCCGAAAAGATCGTCACGGTCAAGGACGCAATCGAGTACATCAAGAGCCGGACTGGCCAGGAGTAACGGGGTAGGCAGTTCCGACGCCGGTCTGGCCGGAGGTGGGGTGAGGCTTGCGGCGCCGCGTCGTGGTCACGGGTATTGGGCTTGTGTCCCCGCTCGGTGTGGGGACCGAAGTGACCTGGCAGAAGATTTGCGAAGGCAAGAGTGGTATCGGACCCATCACTGCGTTCGATGCATCGCGGTTCAACAGCCGCATCGCAGGGGAAGTCCGCGATTTTGATCCGTTGCAGTTCATCGATCGCAGGGAACTGCGCAAGATGGGTCGTTTTATCCAGTTCGCTATTGCCGCGAGCGAGTTCGCAGTCCAGGCAGCGAATCTGAAGATCACCCCTGAGTTGGCTACCCGTACCGGTGTTTACATCGGCAGCGGGATCGGCGCATTCGAGATCATCGAGCGGGAACACAAGGTCTACTTGGAAAAGGGTCCGGAGCGCATTTCGCCCTTCTTCATCCCCGCCACCATCGTTAACTTGGCAGCCGGGTACGTATCGATCCGTTTTGGTGCCAAGGGACCCAACTCGGCTACAGCCACCGCTTGTACCAGCAGCGCTCACGCCATCGGAGATTCGTTCAAGATCATCCAACGGGGTGACGCCGACATCATGATCTGTGGGGGCGCCGAAGCCTGCATCACGCCGATGGGTGTGGGAGGATTCGCGGCCATGCGCGCGTTGTCGCAAAGGAACGATGAGCCGGAGCGCGCCAGCCGCCCCTGGGATCGAGAGCGGGATGGCTTTGTGGTCGGGGAAGGCTCCGGCATCCTGATTCTGGAAGCGCTGGAGGTGGCTTTGCGGCGCGATGCGCCAATCCTGGCCGAAATCGTGGGCTACGGTATGAGCGGGGATGCCTACCACATCACTGCTCCCTGCGAGGACGGCGATGGCGCCGTCCGCGTGATGCAGAACGCGATGAGGGATGCTGGGATCGATCCCAGCGAGGTCGATTACATCAATGCCCATGGCACCTCCACACCCGTGGGCGATAAGGTTGAGGCGCTGGCCATTAAGCGGTGCTTCGGCGAGCACGCGAGTCGCCTTGCAGTCAGCTCCACCAAGTCCATGACCGGCCACTTGCTGGGTGCTGCAGGGGGCCTGGAAGCAGGCTTGACGGTTTTGGCGATTCGCGATCAAATCGCCCCGCCGACCATCAATTACGAGTTCCCCGACCCGGAATGCGATGGGTTGGATTTCGTGCCAAACCAGGCTCGTCGCATGGAAATCCGATATGCATTGACGAACTCCTTCGGGTTCGGGGGGACGAACGGCTGCCTGATCTTCAAGAAATTCGAGGGCTAGGACCACGGTGCCGCAACGGCGCGCACCTGGCCGTGTTAACCTTGCGGCTGGCCAGCAAGCTTGGCTGGCACGGGTGGCGGCAGGATCTCGGCGACTCGTCGCAGCAGATCGAGTTCTTCCTGGCTGAACTGCTGGCGCATACGGGGACTTTGTAAACGCCTCATCCGTGAATCGAGCGGTAGCTGGCGGAGTCGCCGGAGTTCTCTCTGCAAGAGCACCCTGCGGTCTGCTGGCAGTTCGCGGTATCGCCGGTAGATCGCACGGAGCTCACGCCGTTGGCGCGGGGTCCACTTGAGGAACTGCTGGTACTGGCGTCGCAGGCGCCCCTGGGCTTCCGGGCTCAGCCCATCCAGGGCTTTCAGCCGCTGTTCCATGCGGGAGCGACGTTCCGCGGGAAGAGCAGATAGTAGCTGCGCACGCTGGGGACTGCCGAGTAACTGGAGGACCCACTGGGCCTGATCGCTCGCCTCGAGGTCCTTTGCGACTTCAAGCGCGAAAGTGGCCACAGGGTTCAAGGCGAGCACGACCAACAAAGTCCAAGCCCGGCGCACGTGTTACACTCCTGTCCCGACCGTAGAAACTTGTGGTCCAGCCCCGGGTTCATCTAGACCTAGGTCGAGTTGCTGGAGCATTTCCAAATCCTCTAGCACCTGCTCGATGCGTTCGAGTTCGACGAGAGTGCCAGGTTCTGATCGGGTAGCGACCCCAGGCCGGTTCGGTAGCGACAGCACCAAAGCCAATGCGCACGTGACAGCAGCGGCCACCACGAGTCTCCATGGTGCCCATTCGGCTGCGCCGTAAGCGACGGCGTGAGAGCTTCCTCGGGACCGCTCGAGCTCCAGGCGCCACTCGAGCTCCCGGTTGGATGCGACGGTTACCTCAGGCAATCGCCACTCCGACAACATCCTCCACAGTTCGAGTTGTTCTTCGAACCAGCGGGCGCACACCGGGCAACTGTCCAAGTGATGACGCAACGCGCGCGCTTGGTTGACGGGCAGTTCGCCGGAAACGTACCAGATGAGCCACTGCCGGTAAACGCGGTGCGAGTTCATCGGCGCAAGCTCCCTGCGGCGTTACCCGGCCGCACTAGGTGGACCAAGCGGGTCCGCAGATTTTCGTAGGCCCGGTAAAGGAGCGATTTGACCGCGCTCTCTGAACACCCGAGTACCATCGCGATCTCCCGGTATTCCATGTCGTGATACTTGTGCATGATCACAGCGGCGCGTTGTGTAGGTGGCAGACTGGCGATCGCTGCGCGCACCTCCTGTACACGGGCTTCACGAAGAAGGCGCTCTTCGGGGGTTGGGCTCGTGTCGGGCAGATCCCACGGCAGCTCACCTGTGTCCACGTCGGTTGTCCTTTCTCGGCACTGCTCCATGCGTGTGTCGCGCAGGTAGTTCAGCGCCAGATTGGTAGCGATACGGAACAACCAGGTGGTGAAACGCGCTTTGGGTACGTATCGTGCTCGAGCGTGGAAGATTCGCAGGAAAACTTCCTGGGCTAGTTCTTCAGCGACTGCCGGATCCTGAATCATTCGGTAGAAGAAGTGGACGACGGGCTGACGGTATTTGGTCAATAGCTGTGTAAAGCTGGAGGGGTCGCCCTGCTGGAACGTGAGCATCAAGTGGGTGTCCGGGTCACGATTTGGCACTGCTGCCCTCTCCATTTAGATAACCCAGTCGGGGGCAGCAAGTTGCTGAAACACCTCTAGACCAACGGAAAACTCGCCAGACGGGTGTAGACCGCCCCAGTGGGGCGCAGGTCGCTTCGGTACAAATGGAACGTGTCCGTCGAGAACTCCCCGAACTCCAATGAGGGCAACTGCTGAATGGTGCGCCGTAACCGGCTCAGGTCGACCGTACCCTTAATACGCGCTAAGGTGAGGTGGGGAGAGAAGGGGCGAGTTTCTCGGGGCACTCCCAGCTTGCCGAGCTCGACGTCCAGAGCTCGGGCGAGGGCTTCCAAGGAGGCTGAGGCCTCGATGCCTACCCAGAAAACCCGCGGGGCGCGCTCGTTTGGGAACCAGCCGACATTGCGGAGCCGGAGCCTGATTTCACCCAAGCGAGGCATCTTTCCCAGAGCGGTCATCAGCTCTCCTAAACGCTCGTCGGGCCATTCGCCGATGAACTTGGTCGTGATGTGCAGGTTTTCCACGGAGCACCAGTTCAACTGAGCGGTCGGCCTGAGCCTCTCAAGCAGGCGCTGAAGGCTTTGTCGGACGTCAGCTGGCAGATCCAAAGCAGTGAACAGGCGCATGACACAATCAATTTTCTGATGAGCTGGCGGCGTGCCCCAAGCGATTGGCAGGACCGGGTCTCCTTGGACGAGTTGCTCCAGCAAACCGAGATCTTGCCCAGGAGCTTTTACGAGCGGCCCACTGTGGAAGTTGCCCGGGAGCTGCTGGGTAAGGTGCTGGTGCACGGGGCTACAGCGGGGCAGATCGTAGAGACCGAGGCTTACCTCGGTGAGGAGGACCGTGCTGCCCACGCCTCTCGTGGCTTGACGCCCCGTACACGCGTGCTATTCGGGCCGGGGGGCCACGCGTATGTGTTCTTTATTTACGGGATGTACGACTGCCTGAACCTAGTGGCCGAACCAGAGGGGCGGCCGGGTTGCGTACTCATCCGTGCGGTCGAGCCGTTGTGCGGGTTGGCGCAAATGCGTCGGCGCCGGCCTAGCGCCAGGCGTGTTGAGGACTTGGCCAGTGGCCCAGGGAAACTATGCCGCGCGCTGGGGATTACCCGGGCGTTGTATGGAGTCGACGTTACTCAAGGGCCGCTGACCGTGCGCAGGTGGAAGCGAGAGCCTGAGTTTGAGATCGTCGTGGGACCCCGTGTGGGGATCCGTCATTGCGCTGACTGGCCACTGCGGTTCTACATCAAGGGCAACCCCTTCGTGAGTCGGCCATGAGTTTGGTACCTTAACGAGTATGCTAAAGGCCACGATCTTTCGAGAGTACGACATCCGGGGGATAGCTGACGTCGAGCTACTGGACGAGGACGTCGAACTGCTAGGCCGGGCGATCGGGACTTACATCCAGCGTCACAGCCAAGGTAACGAGGTGACCGTCGGCCATGACTGCCGGCTGAGCTCCGAACGGCTCAACGAGGCGTTGGTTCGTGGACTGGTCGCCAGTGGGTGTCACGTCTGGGAGCTGGGCATGGTGCCCACGCCGGTGCTGTACCACTCGGTCTTTCACCGGTCAATGGCGGGTGCGGTGATGATTACTGGCAGTCACAACCCGCCGGAGTACAACGGCTTCAAGGTCATGTGCGGCCAGAGCACCGTTTACGGCGCTGAGATTCAGCAACTGCGTCGTATCATCGAGCAGCGGGATTTCGTGGAAGGCCGGGGATCGCGGCGCCGCTGGGATGCCATCACGCCCTACGTGGAGGACATAGTGCGGCAGTTCCAATGGGAGCGCCGCATTAAAGTGGTCCTTGATGCTGGCAATGGGACAGCTGGCCCGGTAATGAGGCGGATTCTCCAACGTCTCAATGTAGAGGCTATCGAGCTCTATTTCGAGCCAGATGGCCGTTTCCCTAACCATCACCCCGACCCAACCATCGAAAAGAACTTGCAGGATTTGATCCGCACCGTGCGGGAAACGGGTGCCGAGTTGGGCTTGGCTTTCGATGGCGATGCCGACCGATTAGGAGCGATCGACGAGACAGGTCGCATTATCTGGGGCGACTATCTGCTGCTGATCTTCGCTCGGGAAATTTTGAAGCGGAAGCCAGGCGCGACGTTCATCGGCGAAGTGAAGTGCTCCCAGGTGCTCTACGACGAGTTGAAGCGGCTGGGTGCGAACGCCATCATGTACAAGACTGGGCACTCGCTAATCAAGGCCAAGATGAAGGAGGTTCAAGCGGAGTTGGCCGGCGAGATGAGCGGCCATATGTTCTTCGCGGACCGTTACTACGGCTACGACGATGCGCTGTACGCGGCTTGTCGGTTGATGGAGATCGTGGCTGTCTCGGGCCGGCCGCTGTCAGCCCAACTGGAGGGATTGCCCCAGATGGTGGTGACACCGGAGATCCGGGTCGATTGTCCGGACGAGATCAAGTTCCAGGTCGTGGCAGAGGTAGCTCGCCAGTTCCAGGGGCGTTACCCCGTGATCGATGTGGACGGAGTCCGCGTGGTGTTTCCGCATGGTTGGGGTCTGGTCCGCGCCTCGAATACCCAGCCGGTACTTGTACTCCGCTTCGAGGCGGATACGCCAGAACATCTTCAAGAGTACCGTCAACTGGTTGAGCAGGCGGTGGCGGAGGCCAGAAAGTCCGTAGTTGTCTGAGGGTTTTGGGTCGTCGTTGACCCTGACCACTCCGTAACCTCGGACGGAATTGGAAAGTCTTGATCGTTTTGGCAGGGATGGGAGGCGGTTTGCAGTGAGCCTCCCGGAAAGAGAGTGATCGGATGAGAGAATCAATTTCGCATACAAGGAGGATGGTAGCAATGAGACGTACGCGTTGGGCGCTTGGAATCGTGCTTGGGCTAGCCCTGCTGACCTTGCCCGTGGCGGCCCAGTGGGACGACTACGAGAGCGACGTCCCTTATGTGCCAACCCCGCAGCCGGTCGTCGAGGCGATGTTGGAACTGGCCCAGGTTAAGCCCACGGACGTGGTCTATGATCTCGGCTGTGGCGATGGCCGGATCGTAATCACGGCTGCGAAGAAGTATGGCGCCCGCGGAGTGGGTATCGATATCAACCCGGAACGGATCCGGGAGGCCATCGAGAACGCCAAGAAGGAAGGGGTGCTAGACAAGGTCAAGTTTATCCAAGGCAACTTCTTTGAGGCGGACATCCGCGATGCCACGGTCGTCACGCTCTACCTGCTGACCAGCGTGAACCTGAAGCTGCGCCCCAAGCTGTTGCGCGAGCTGAAGCCGGGTACGCGGATTGTCTCGCACCGGTTCGACATGGGGGACTGGGAGCCGGTGAAGAAGATCGAATTCGATGACCGGCCACTGTACTTGTGGATCGTGGGCAAGAACAACCCGCCCAGCGAGTCCAAGGCCGGTAAGTGAAGTCGCCTTTGGACAAGGTCTCGCACCTTGTCTTGTACGCGCGCCAGCGTCCGGAGGATGGGTTCCCCGGGCGCTGGCCTTGCCGATTCCGAGACGAGCAATGATCGTGGGGGCTAATGCGCCTTACCGGGCAGCGGGTCAAGGGTTAGTTTTGCGAGCCCAGCTCCAACGCTGTGCTGCGACCAGTCAATGGCTTGATAATGCCGTGCCCACAAACTGCCACGCCGCTTTCCCGCAAAGCCCGGAGAAACTGGTAAAGCACTGCGTAGACCGCCTGCTCGCTGACCGTCGGCCGACCCGGAAAGCGGAACGAAATGGGTAACTCCTTGAAGATCTGGAGGCGGAGGGCTCGGCGCTGCAGCTGGCCCTGCGCATCGTACCGGTTGGCGACTGCGAAAGGTGTCTGCAGCACCGACCCGCTTCGCCCGTCCACATAAAACTGACAGCGAGCGAACCAGCCTCCGTTGGTAGGGTCGGAGGCATCGAACAACAGCAGCGGTCTTTCTGCGTCGGGCGGTAGCTCCAGTTCCACCACCATGTGCCGGTTGTGGTCCTCGACCCGGCACTCGTAGCCGGCCTGTCGTGCCACGCTTTCGACCAGCTTAGGATCGAGTTCCAGAAAGATCAACCGGTGACTGCCCGCTTGAAGCACCTGCATACGTGCCAGGTTCTTAGGTTAGCAAGTTTGCTTTGCCAGTTCGTTCGCTGCTGGACCCCGAGGCGGAAGGCCACGGGGGCTGGTCAAGGGCGTTATGGCAGGGTGTCTAATGCGCGGCTGTAGGCCTCAAAGGTGCGCTGATCGAACAGCACGAACACAGCTTCCTCGACCGGTGTTTCACCCTGCTGGAGGACACTGAGCACAGTTCGCAGCGCTACCGGAGCAGCTTCCTCCACCGGGTATCCGTACGCCCCGGTGCTGATGGACGGGAAGGTGATCTTTTTTACATTTCGCTCGGCGGCCAATCTCATGCAAGTCTCGTAGCAGGACGCCAACAGCCGCTCCTCACCATGCTTGCCATCCTGGTAAATGGGCCCTACTGCATGAAAGACATATTTCGCGGGGAGGTTTCCGGCACCAGTGACCACCGCACTGCCGGTGGGGCAATGGCCAATTTGTGCGCGGATCTGGTTCAGTTCTTCCATAATGCTCGGCCCTCCAGCCCGATGGATGGCGCCGTCGACCCCACCCCCGCCTCGCAGGGCCGAGTTGGCCGCATTGACGATCGCGTCGGCGGGCACTTTGGTAATGTCGCCCACCATCAGCCGTAATACCTTGCCGTTAGGTAAGCGTTTCTCCTTCTCCATAACCCCGGAAACGATTATAGGCTGTGTCGTTCCAGGCGACTGCGCCGTTGCGTATAGTGTAGGGAGGTCCCGTGCAGATGATCCGGCCACCCAGCGCTCTTGTGTTGTTTGACATCGACGGCACACTCTTGCGCAACGCTACTGCTCAACATAAGTGGGCTTTGCTTGAAGCCGCCCGGCGAGTCACTGGCCGGGAGATTGACTGGCTCGACGCGCCCACCCACGGCATGCTCGACCCTCAAATCGTACGCCAGCTGTTACGAGGCGCTGGATTGCTCGAAGAGGAAACCCAAAAGCTCTTGCCAGAGATTCTTTCGATGGCTCAGCGGCTGTTTTCGGAGGCCTGTCCGGATCTGACCGATAAGCTCTGCCCTGGGCTTCCCGCGGCACTGG
>JAUQPO010000123.1 GCA_030550335.1 Acidobacteriota bacterium | reverse complement strand
GATCCAGGTGACTGCGCGGCGCTGGATCTGGCAGTTTGAATACCCGGATGGCACGCGTGTGTTGAATGAGCTCCATGTGCCCGTGGGACGCAAGGTGCGGCTGGTGATGTCCTCCGAGGACGTCATCCACAGCTTTTACGTGCCCGCGTTTCGCATCAAGATGGACGTGCTGCCTGGGCGTTACACGGAGGCGTGGTTCGCCGCCACGACAGAAGGCCAGTACACGCTGTTCTGTGCGGAGTATTGCGGGCGGGGCCACTCCGACATGATGGGCAAGATCTACGTAGAAAGTGAAGAAGCGTTTCGGAAATGGCTAGAGCAGGGAGACCAAACAGTCCAGCAGATGCCACTGGCAGAGCTTGGAGCGATGCTTTACGAGAGCCGTGGATGCTCCGTTTGCCACTCGCTGGATGGCACCCGGCGTGAAGGGCCCAGCTTCAAGGGACTTTACCGAAGCCAGGTGCGCTTAGCTTCCGGAGAGACCGTTGTAGCCGATGAAAACTACCTGCGAGAGTCGATCTTACAGCCCCAGGCGAAGCTCGTGGCGGGCTATCCCGCGGTGATGCCAACGTTCCAGGGGCTGTTGAACGAACGTGAGCTACGAGCCTTGATCGAATTCATCAAGGCGCAGCAGTGAGAGGGGAGAGGGGAGGATGCAGAAAATTGAGGAATTCGGAGCTCGTAGAGGGGAGGTGCCGCCGAATTACTTAACGGCGTCTCGCGGCTGGCGATCCTGGATCTTCACGCTGGACCATAAGCGCATTGGCGTCATGTACTTGTGGAGCGTACTGGCGGCGTTCTTGCTAGGCGGTATCTTCGCTATGCTCGTCCGGCTGGAGCTGTTGAGCCCAGGTAAGACGCTGATGGAGGCTGACCAATACAACCGCGCCTTCACGCTTCATGGGGCCATCATGATCTTCCTGTTCATCATTCCGGCGATCCCCGCATCGTTGGGCAACTTTGCCTTGCCGATTATGCTGGGTGCGAAAGATGTAGCCTTTCCCCGGCTGAACCTGGCGAGTTATTGGATTTATGTCATCGGGGCATCGATGGCCTTGGCGTCCATGTTCTTCGGGGGCGTGGACACTGGCTGGACTTTTTACACCCCTTACAGCACTGCGACTACAGGGCCAGTGAGCTTGCTCACACTGGCCGCATTCGTGCTCGGTTTTTCTTCGATCTTCACGGGCATCAATTTCATCGCCACAATCCACAAACTTAGGGCGCCTGGGATGTCCTGGTTCAAAATGCCGTTGTTTGCTTGGGCCCTCTACGCGACCAGCATTATCCAAATCCTGGCGACCCCAGTTCTTGGAATTACGCTGCTACTCATCGTCATGGAGCGTGCGTTCCGGGTGGGGATCTTTGATCCAGCCCTGGGAGGAGATCCCGTCCTGTTCCAGCATTTCTTCTGGTTTTACTCGCACCCGGCTGTCTACATCATGATTCTGCCCGCTATGGGCATCATCAGCGAAGTGATTCCCGCGTTCTCCCGGAAGACCATCTTCGGTTACAAGGCGATTGCTTATTCAAGCGTGGCAATTGCGTTCATCAGCTTCCTCGTTTGGGGGCACCACATGTTCACGAGTGGGCAGTCACCCTTGGCTAGCGCTGTGTTTTCATTTCTAACGTTTCTAGTGGCGATTCCCTCGGCGATCAAGGTGTTCAACTGGGTGGCCACGATGTACCGGGGTTCGATCGACCTGAAGGCCCCAATGCTGTACGGAATTATGTTTCTCCTGCTGTTCGCGATCGGAGGACTGACTGGGCTGTTCCTAGGAGCGCTTTCGGTCGACGTGCACTTGCACGATACGTATTTCGTGGTAGCTCACTTTCATTTCGTGATGATGGGTGGGGTAACCATAGCGTTCCTGGCGGGGTTGCATTACTGGTGGCCTAAGATGTTCGGCCGGTTGTACTCCGAAAAGTGGGCCAGGGTGGCGGCGTTGCTAATTTTCGTCGGGTTCAATGTGACTTTCCTGCCGCAGTTCTTGATGGGAAGCCGAGGGATGCCCAGGCGCTATTACAACTACGTTGCTGAGTTTCAACCGCTGCACACGGTGTCAACCATCGGTTCTTGGATCCTGGCTGTAGGCCTTTTCCTGGTCGCAGCGTATTTGCTTGCCTCGTTGCGAAAAGCGCCTGACGCGCCCGCGAATCCTTGGGATGCCCGGGGACTGGAGTGGACAACCCCGTCACCTCCACCGGTACACAATTTCGACACCACGCCCGTGGTGACGCGCGGACCGTATGACTACCGGCCACAGGAGGTGGTGGCATGAGCGAGGCTACGAACTCCCAGCTGGCCGACCAGGTGCACCCACCCTACTTGCAGCATCATTTTGCGGAGCCAGTCCAGCAGTTCGAAGCGGCCAAGATCGGCATGTGGCTGTTCCTGGTAACGGAGATCCTGCTGTTTGGCGGGTTATTCGTGGGCTTCGCAGTGATGCATAGTCGCTATCCGGAGGCTTTTGCCTCCGCTCATCATCACCTGGATCGAGCTCTGGGAGCGTTGAACACGGTCGTCCTGCTGGTGTCGAGTTTCACAATGGCACTAGCTGTGGCTGCAGCGCGGGCCGGAAAGCGCAGGGCTCTAATCGGGTGCCTGGTCCTCACATTGACCCTAGCCGGGGTGTTTCTAGTTGTGAAGTACTTCGAATACTCACACAAGTTTCACGAAGGGTTGCTACCCGGTCGCTTTTACTCTTACAAGGGCCCATCGGTCCCCGGCGAATTCATGTTCTTCAGCTTTTACTTCCTGATGACAGGGCTGCATGCACTGCACGTGCTGGCGGGCATGACGGCCATCAGCTGGCTGATCTGGCGCGCCCGGCGCGGCGATTTTAGCGCTCAGTACTACAACCCTGTGGATTTAGTGGGGTTGTATTGGCATTTAGTGGACATGATTTGGATTTACCTGTTTCCGCTGCTTTACCTCATCCGGTAGGGGGAAGACGTGGGGTCCGCTGGGTTCATCAAAGAGGTACGGGTTTACGCTGCGGTGCTTGGGCTGTTGTTGTTACTCACCGCGGTAACGGTTGCAATGGCGGGCGTGCATTTTGGTTCCCAGGCGATCAACACGGCCGTGGCGTTGTTGATCGCATCGAGTAAAGCAGCACTGGTCGCCTTGTTCTTCATGCATCTTCTCCATGACCGTCCCCTAAACGCTCTGATCTTCGTGGTCGGGCTGTTAATGCTTGGGGTCTTTTTGATCTTGACCCTGATCGATGTCGACACTCGTCCCCTCGTGGAGCCCCGCGGCCGTAGGGTGGTGGTAGCTGGGCAATCGCAGCAACCTTGAGATGCGAATTTCCTGCGGAGGCCCGGCTGAGGTGGCTGTATAGTGACGCGCGGCTGTACATTGCGGTTTTCGCCGAGTCCCCTGGGGCGAAACCCACAGCGGAGGTTCGGTTCAATTGTGCTCGCTCGTACAGATTTGGATCGCCTTGGCGATCCAAATGCCCCCTGCGCTCGCTAAACCTGAGAATTTACTCCACAGGGACTGGGTCCGGAGGCCGGGAGACCTGCCCTCTCAACGCCTCTTCCAGCTTGATGTCGTAAGCGGAAAGCAGCGTTCCGATTGCCCGTTGCAAGGCTACCTTTGCTTTGGCGTACTCAGCCAAGGCGGCTACTTCTGCGGACTGGGCCTGGGCCAGGTCACGTTGATACTGGATAACGAAAAACACAGTCGACGCGCCGAGGGCATATTTCTTCTGTTCGGCCTCCAGATTCTGCTCTTGCAGGATACGTTCCTTCACAGCAGCCTCGTAGAGAGCTCGGGCCTGCCGCACAGCGATGACCGCGTTTTGGACCTCGAGTCGGATCTGATTCAGCAGCTGGCGTTCCCGGAGTTCCTGTTGTCGGAGCGACAGGGCGTCGCGAATGTAGTCAGCCTGAGCTGCCCGATTCCGGAGCGGCAAGACCATAGTTACGGAGAGGCCGTAGTCGGGGAAGTTCCGGCGGAGAAGCTGAGAAAGGACGGTCCCATAGCCCCCCACGAAGAACGGATCCACGTTGGGGATGAACGGCGGTCGCGCCAAAGCGTTGGGCTGGCCAGCCAGGCCGTTGTTGGCGAAGTAGGCGCTGAGTTCCACAGACGGCAACAACTGGCTCTTGCTGCCGAGCATGCCGATTTTGGTGTTCTCAATGTTGATCCGGGTCTGCAGGACTTCCGGTCGCTGTTCCAACGCAATTTGCGTGAGCCGCTCCACCTCATCGAGCGAAACTGGATCGTCATCGGAGGGAGTGGGCAGGCGGTCTGTAGGAATGATCCGCACCTGAGCCAGCCAGGGGCTCGCTATGCCCGTTTTGCTGATTGCGTTCTTCAAAATCGCCTCTTGTTGAAGGAGGCGTGTCTCGGAAACCGTGAGTTCCTGCATCCGTCGGGCAACTTGAGCTTCGGCGCTGACGATTTCAATCGGGGCCAGCGTGCCGATCTCGACTTGCCTACGGTTATCCTCGTAGAGTTTCTGGGCCAGCGCCAGAGCTTGCCGCTTCACTTTCACATCTTCTGCATAGGCAACCAGATCCCAGTAGAGTTGGATGACGTTGCTGACGGTAGCTATGACTTGCTGTTCGAAGACCAGATCCGAGACTTTGAGGTTGTTCTTGGCGATCCGGATATTCCGGTTGTTGACCGCGATGCCGAAGCCTCGCAGAAGCGGTTGAGTAATGCGCAGTTGCCAGTTGGCTTCCTGAGATGGATTCAGGTCGTTACGTGGGTTATTGCTCTGGAAGTAGTTGTTGTTCCACCCGAAGGAAACCTGAGTGCCCGTCAGCCAGGCTTTCTGGAAGCCATAGTTCCACGACCGAGTATCGTAGACCAGCGACGTGACACCAGTCGTCACCGTGTTACTCAATGGGTTGGTCCGGTGGTTGAAACCCCAGCGGAAGAAAAGCTGAGGATCCAGGTTAGGCAAGGCCGTACCGGTGGCGGTGATAATTGCCCCGCCGGCCTCAGTGACCGCACCTCCAGTGGCTTGAGTCATCAGCTGGCGTCGGGCCGTGATCGCGGTGCCGCCAGCTCCACCGGTCTCGCCGCCGATGACTTGCGCTTCCGCAGAGCCAATGTCAGTTTGCACCGTTTGTGGGATGCCGCGTAGCAGTCCACCAGCCTTAGCGCGGAGCAAGTCGGCTTCTGCGATTTGAGGAGTATACCGCTGGATAGCGATGTTGAGGTTGTTCTCGAGTGCCAGCGCGATGGCATCTCGGAGCGACAAGTAGAGATTCCCTGCGCGAACGAGCGCCTGTAGGCGATCAGAGTTGGCCAGATCGATCGGTGGGATCTCCTTCGGCCGATATGGATCAGTCAGCCACCAGCGCTGTTTCTGTTGCCAGGAGAAACGCTGGGCTTGCGCGGGCGATAAAAGTAGCGTCCAGGTACAAAAAATCACAGCGATTGGCCTGACACCTCTCATAGGGGTAGCCTCGATCATCCAGGATTCTGGGCCTTATGTGATGGTACGGCTTGCAATAGAAAAAGTTCCCTGCACCCAATGCTATAGTATCCACTTGCACCGCCACAACCGCTTCCTGCGCTGCTGAGTGGTCCGCTTTAAGATGAGGCGTATACGCATCAAGCTGTGTTACGACGGCACGGAATTCTACGGCTGGCAGGTGCAGCCGGACTTGCCCACCATTCAGGGGGCGTTGCAGCAGGCCCTCGAACTGATTGAGGGCGCACCCGTGCACGTGGCTGGGGCCGGGCGGACCGATGCTGGGGTTCACGCCTTGGGACAGGTCGCTGCGTTCACTCTGCGGAACCCACTACCGGTCGACAACCTACGCCGCGCCTTGAACCGCCTCTTACCACCAGCCATCCGAGTTTTGGAGGCTGAGGAGGTCCCGCTGGATTTCCACCCGCGCTACCATGCTCGCTCAAAGACTTACGAATACCGCATCCACCGCGGGGAAATTGTGTCTCCGTTTGAGCGCCTGTATGTGTACCACTACCCCTATCCCTTGGACGAGCAGCGGATGATGAAGGCAGCGCCCTTGCTAGTGGGCACCCACGATTTTTCAGCCTTTGCGACGGCCGACAAGGCTGATCAACTGGGTCGGTCGAAAGTCCGCACGATCTTTTCCTCGGAACTGCGTCGCGATGGCCCGTTGCTAATCTACACCGTGCGAGGAGACGGCTTTCTCAAGCACATGGTGCGCAATATTGTAGGTGCGCTGTTGCAAGTAGGCCGTGGCAACCTCAGCGAAGAACAGCTACGCTGCCTTGTGGAGGCTCCTCGCACGATGAAAGCCGGTCCGACGGTACCCCCTAGCGGCTTGTTCCTGGTGTCGGTTGAGTACTGAAGCGCCTCAGCTGGCGGGCCATTCCAACGCGACACCCACCGAGGGCAGGATGGGAAACAAGCGGTTGAACCTCAAATTCACCGCGCCCGTGCGGGTGTTGTACCGCCCGATAGTGTCCCAGCGCACATTCCGATGGTGCGTCAAGTTGACGACCTCGACGGTTAAAGCGATCTTCCATCGCTCGCGAACAAAAACCTTATCCCATCGCACGTCCAGGCGGTGATACGGGGGCAGTCGTAGCTGGTTCCGCTGAGCGGACAAGTAGTACCGTCCCCCTTCTTCGCGGAAGAATCCAGGAATGGGGAAACCACTGCCGTAAAGATACCTCATAGTCCACGCCAGGGTCGGGCGGAGTCGTGTGTTGAGGAATAAGCTGGCCGTGTGCCGCTGGTCGGTGTCGGACGGGAAACGGAGCCCCGTGACACCGTCCCGGAGCTGCGTGCGGGCAAAGCCGTAACTGATCCAACCCGCCAGGTGGTTGAGGTCCCGGCTGTGATAAGTGAGCTCGAACCCCCGAGCGTAGCCGCGTACTGAATTGGTCCACTGGGCCACAGGAGGCGGCACGAAAACCTTGCCAGCCAGGATCCTAGGCTCTAGCCAAGGACGGTGAAGCAGGTCTCGGTCCACTCGCTGATAGACATCCAGCCGCAGCCGCGATCGCGCGCTGACCATTTGATCCAAGCCAGCGATCCAGTGGATGGAGCGCTCGGGCAACAGGGTGGCGCGGCCGGCCGGGGAATAGAATTGGCGGAGCTCGGGGAATTGGACATATTGGCCCCAGCCGAGTCGGAGACGCATACTCGGCGTCAGACTCACTACGAGAGCAGTCTGGGGAACGAAGCTGTTCATTCGATTCACACTGTGCTGGTCCCAACGCGCGCTAGTTGACCACCGCAAGCGCCCGGTGGCTGGAGCCCACCAGTGCACCCAGTAGGCCCCATAGCGCCCAGCACTCCCCGTCCAGCGGTCCATGTCGACGTAATGGCCTTCTTCCGGAAGCTCGTACCGTCGCGACCAACCACGATCTTGAATCCGACGAGCGCTCCACCCAACTTCTACACCCTGCGTTGGGCCGACCAACCATGAACCATTGAGTCGGTACGCCCACTCGCGGTAGCGACCCTCGCCCAATTGCCAGCGTTCCGGGTTCCGGCTCCAGTGGGATTCGTGCATCCAAGCCAGGGAGTTCTGAAGAAGCGAGCGGCTGTTGGGAGTCGAAGTCCAGCGCAGGTGCACGATCGTGAGATCGACGGCACCCAGCATCGTAGAGTTAAGACCCAGCTGGCTCGCCGCCTTGGTACGGTCCAGGTCGGTTCGACCGGCAATCCAGTTCAGCCTGAGGCTGTGGCGGGGAGGCACGTCCCACGCCAGTTGCCCTTGAGTGTCGAGGAAGCCGAGCGCCAACGTAGGGTCGTTGACGGTGCGCTGGATCAAGTACTGGGCGTAGCTTTTGCGAAAGCTGGCCAAGCAGCGCAGCGGCCTGCCGCCCCGAACGGGGCCTTCCAGGGACAGGCCGGCGTTGGACATGCTCGCGTTCAGTTTTGCTGAAACGCTGCGACTGGAGCCTTCACGGGAGCGAACGTCGACGACCGCTGCTGTGCGGTCCTCATATCGGTGAGGGTAAGCCCCCGGCTGCAAGCTGATCGACTCGGCTAACTCGCCCTGAACGGCTGCCAGAGACCCGGAAGGCTCATCGGTCACGATCGTGTGGAACGGTGCGTGCAACAGCAGCCCATCCCAATAAATCCCCACGCGGTGATAAGCCGCAGCTCGGACGGAGAAGTAGCTGTTGTAATCGTCGGTGGCTTGGACACTCGGCGCGTAGTGAAGGGACCGCAGAGGGTCGTCCGCTAGGACGCTGCCCAGATTCTTAATTTCGCTACCTTCAAATTTGAGTTCCGACGGGCTTTCCTGCTCAACTGGCTCGAACGGATCGGTCCGTACATCCAGCTTCTCATGGTGAGCCAGCGTAGCAGGCAAGAGGAAGATTTCGAGCTCCAGTTCGTCATCCGGCCGGAGCTCCAAAGGGACTGTCTCGGCCCTGTAGCCTACCGTGTGTGCTCGCAGTGAGTAGCGGCCCGGAGCCAGCTGGTTAAACTGGAACCGCCCGTTCGCTCCAGTGTGCGTTTTGAGCTGGACGGGCAACAGTTCCACTTGGACGCGTGCTAGTGGGGCAGCAGTTTGGCCATCCCGCACCACGCCTTGGACCTCGCTTGCCGAGAGTGGACTCGCTCCAAGCCCCACCCACATCCAAGCCAGCATCTGGCACAAGGCGGCAAACCAACCCGGTGTCGTGGGGGTGGGATTTGGGCGTGCAGAGTGCGCGTTCACACTGGACAAGTGTGCCACAAGTCTTTACCGACAGTGACGTTGGAGCGATGCCGTCCGGGATTGTCAAACGCCGGACTTTAGTATGGCCCTGGGGGGATTCAGACCGAAGGCCCGGTGTACCCAGTGCGGAACAAGGAGCCTGATTCGTACCCGGCGCCTGATCCCGGATTCGAACGTCCCCAGCTTCTAGCTACACGGTTGAACGGAGGTGAGGATGGCACGATTGGACATTGCATTTGAAGGCGGCGGCATGAAGGGCGTCGCCTTCGCTGGCGCCTTGGAAGTTTTACACGAGCAGGGCTACCAATGGGGACGCCTGGTAGGAACCTCTGCTGGAGCGGTCGCCGCAGTGTTGTGTGCAGCGGGCTACGAACCGAACGAAATCCGCGCGCTGCTCGGTGGACAGGAGGACCACCCAAACCGCTTAAGGACTTTCTTCGACATTCCCGAGCCGGAAGAATTCACCCGCGAAGAAAAAGACAACAGCCT
>JAUQPO010000004.1 GCA_030550335.1 Acidobacteriota bacterium | reverse complement strand
AGCACGTAGTTTCCGGTGGGCGAGGTTTGGGTCTCGTAGCGCACGCCCGTGGCCAGATTCCTGGCAGTGACCGAAGCGCCTGGGATGACCGCCCCAGTGCTATCGGTCACTAACCCAGTAATTGACCCGAATGTGGTTTGAGAGAGGGCAGGGAAGGCAAATCCGGACACGATGGCCAAAATGAGGGCGATGCGTATGGGCCAGGGTCCGAGTCTGCGTCCTAAGCGGTCAAGCCGAAGGCGAAACATTTGCGAACCTCCTTTTTGGACCAGTCAATTGCACGCACTGACAGAATCCAGGGGAAGTACAATGGGTGAGGTTGCTGTTGTGGTTTGCGCCCATTGGTAACCCCTGGTTCCACTGGCAGGCTACCACTGGGCAGGGCGGCTGCGAAGTCTATTGACGGTGAGTTAACCGTGAGTTCGAAGCAAGCTGCCTCGAAGGAGGCAGGCGAGGCGCTCGCGATCGAGCGGGAGTCGGTGCGGCACCTCGTCGAGCAAATCCTTGCAAGTGAAGAGTTTCGACGGGCACCTCGACAAAGCCAGATCCTGCGGCTACTCACCGACCGCTGGCTCGCCGGCCAAGAAGCTGCTGTCTCCGAACAGGAGCTTGCCCAGGCGCTCTATGGACGACAAGAATACAACCCCACCGAGGAAAGTGTGGTCCGGGCGGAGGTGGGCAACCTGCGAAAGCGGCTGGACCGCTACTTCGCTGGGGAAGGTAAGCACCATCCGGTGCGCGTGATCGTACCTCGGGGACATTATCGGCTCGAGGTCGTTTCTCGGCGCTGGTCCTCACCTCTGACCGCGCCTCCTCGACCACGGTTGCGAGTGGTGATGGCCACCACTTTATTGGCGACCGCTGCCCTGGTGGTCGGATGGATGGCGGGACGCGCAGGTGCTGGTGGGGGCCGACAATCCAATCCGGTCCTTAGGGCCGTATTTCGTCCTGACGGTGACACATGCGTGGTGCTCGCCGACTCCGTGTGGGCCCTCTTGCAAGACTTGCTGAATTGGTCCGGCACGCTGGAAGACTACGAGCGGTTCCGCTCGGGGAGCCTAGTGCTGCCTGTCGACCGGACGCCGCTGAGCAAAGAGCTTGCGGTCATCGCTACGCGGACGTACACGAGCTTCGCTGATGCGAAGGCAGCGGCCCTGTTACTGGAGGCACACCCAGAGGCGCGCTCGGTGCGCCTGCGCATGGCTCGCGAGCTTAATCTGCGCGACCTCCGGGATGACGCGGTCATCTTGCTGGGTAGCGCCCGATCCACTCCTTGGGTCGAACTCTTTCGCGACCAGCTGACGTTCTGGGTGGAGTATGACGTTCAGACTCGGCTGCCACGGGTCGTGAACAGGCGCCCACAAGCTGGCGAGTCGCCGGTGTACCTCCCAACAGATTCCCACGGAAACCGGGTGACAGCTTACGGGGTGGTGGCTTTGTTGCATAACCTTTCCGGTTCCGGGCGGGTATTGTGGATCGCTGGTACAAGCTCGCAAGCCACGGAAGCCGGAGTGGAACTGGTCACCGATAGCGAGCGAATGAGCTCGATGCTGTCGCGTCTCGGTGCGGGTGAACAAGAGCTCCCGGACTTTGAATTGCTCTATCGCGCGGACATTTCCCGGAACTTGCCCCGACAGGCGGAAATCCTTGCCTGGCGGGGGCACTCCGGCCAAGCGCCGCTGATTGTCCAGTCGAAAGCTGGCGGAGCGCAGCAGTAGCTGTCTTGGAGGTGGGGCGTAGGTGCGAAGCTGCGCGCTTCGCAAGCGGATCTTGCGGAAGCGCCATAGGATGCGGTCGCTGGCGACACAGTGGGCTCTGGGTGTTGAAGCGCTGATCGGGAGCCTGCGGCTCAGGGTCGGCGACGGTGGGGCAAGCTAAGGTCCCAGCGCGGGCTTTTGCTTCTGATCGCCCGCTACTTGGCGACTCGGAGCTCGGCGAACGGCTGGGTGTGGAAGTCAATGCAAGCCCTCGGCAGGGCGTGGCGTGTATTGCCCAGATCCCCAGGGGAGTTTCGGACTTCCGGGTCTGTTGTCAAATTGCCCCCGTCCAAAAGGGGTTGATAAGATGTGAGGGAAAGCGCACCGCTCGATCTCACCGAAAGGAGTGGATTGAATGGCGATCAAGGTAGGGATTAACGGCTTCGGGCGTATCGGCCGCAACGTTTTGCGCGCGGCTCTCAAGTACAACAATCAGAACGTCGAGTTTGTAGCCACGAACGATCTGACGGATACCAAGACCCTGGCTCACCTGCTCAAGTACGACTCGGTGCTCGGCCCGCTGGAGGGAGAGGTCAAGGCGGAAGACGATTCGATCGTGGTCAATGGGCACAGAATCCGTGTGTTTTGCACGAAGGATCCGGCCGAGATTGACTGGCCCTCGCTTGGTGTGCAGGTGGTGGTGGAGTCGACCGGCAAATTCCGTTCGGCGGAGGATGCCAAGAAGCATCTGCGGGGTACGGTCAAGAAGGTCATTATCACCGCACCAGCCAAGAACGAGGACATCACGATCGTGCTGGGCGTTAACGAGCACATGTACGACCCAGCCAAGCACCACATTATTTCGAACGCTTCGTGCACGACCAACTGCCTGGCGCCGCTGGTCAAGGTCTTGCATGAGAATTTCGGGATCGAAAAGGGTTTGATGACCACGGTGCACAGTTACACGAACGACCAGGTGGTGCTGGACTTCCCCCACAAGGATTTGCGGCGGGCCCGGGCGGCGGCGATTAACATCATCCCCACCACGACCGGTGCTGCTAAGGCAATCGGGCTTGTGGTGCCAGAGCTGAAGGGGAAGCTGGACGGCTATGCCTTGCGTGTGCCGACGCCTAACGTCTCGGTGGTTGACTTTGTCTGCCTAGTCAAGAAGCAGACGACGGCTGAGGAAGTCAACGCGGCACTGAAGGCTGCGGCTGAAGGCCCGCTGAAGGGGATACTGGCGTATACGGAGGACCCGGTGGTCTCGAGCGATATGATGCAGAACCCCCACAGCTCGATCGTGGATGCCTCCCTGACCAAGGTGATCGAGGGTAACCTGGTCGAGGTGGTTTCCTGGTACGACAACGAGTGGGGCTACTCTTGCCGGGTGGTAGATCTGATCGAGTTTCTGGGCAAGAAAGGGCTCTAAGCGGAGAAAAGTTCCGGTTGGATGGATGGGGCGGCTGTTGGGCCGCCCCCATTGCGTCCTGGTAGACCGAGTGCCCGGTTCAGTGTTGGCTGAGCCGGGTTTGAAGGTCGCCGACAGGTTGACACTTGCCGGGTAGGGAGCGGCCCCGATGATCGAGATCCGCAGGGCGTTAATTAGCGTCACGGATAAAACTGGGGTGGTCGAATTTGCCCAGGGCCTGGTGGCTATGGGTGTGGAGATCCTGTCGACGGGTGGAACCGCACGGCTGTTGCGAGAGCACGGCATTGCTACACGCGAAGTCTCCGAGGTGACTGGTTTTCCAGAGATGCTAGACGGGCGCGTCAAAACGATCCACCCGAAAATCGCCGGGGGCATTTTGGCCGTGCGCAGCAACCCCGCGCATGTGCGCGCCTTGGAAGCCCATGGGATCCCACCTATCGATCTGGTCGCGGTGAACTTGTATGCCTTTGAGCAGGTGGCGGCGAAAGACGAAGTCAGTGTCGCCGAGTTGGTCGAAAACATCGACATCGGTGGGCCAACGTTGATCCGAGCCGCTGCGAAAAACTTTCAGGATGTCGCTGTAGTGGTCTCTCCAGAAGATTACCCACGAGTGTTGGAGGAACTGCGGGCGACAGGTAAGCTTTCGTTGGCGACCCGGTGGGAGTTGGCGCGAAAGGCCTTTGCGCGCACGGCGGCGTATGACCGGGCGATCGCCGCTCGGCTGGGGCAGATCGAGGTTGAGGACGACCGTTTTGTCTCCGCACATGACCCCATACCGGCTTGCTTAGACATCCTGCTGCCGCGTAAGCAGAAGCTCCGTTATGGCGAAAACCCCCACCAGCAGGCGGCGCTCTACGGGGGCGAAGGCGGAATTGCGGGTGCGCAGCAGCTGCACGGCAAGGAGCTCTCCTTTAACAACCTTGTGGATCTAGACGCGGCTTGGCAGCTGGTTTGTGAGTTCGACCGGCCGGCCTCCGCCATCATCAAGCACACCAACCCTTGTGGTTGTGCGGAAGCGGACTCGCTTGCCGAAAGCTATCGCCGGGCGTTTGAAGCCGATCCTGTGTCAGCATTTGGCGGCGTGCTCGCTTTCAATCGACCCGTAGATGAAGAGACCGCACGCGAGATCGTCAAGACATTCATCGAGGCGATAGCGGCGCCTGGTTACACCGATGAGGCGCTCACTGTGTTGACCCAGAAAAAGAATTTGCGGTTGCTGAAAGTCGTGCGACCGGCTCCGGAAAGCCTGCTGATCAAGTCGATCAGCGGTGGTGTTCTCGCCCAGACGCCAGACACGATTTCCTGGAACCCCGCGGAACTGGTGGTGAAAACCAAGCGGGCTCCTACGGCACGTGAATGGAAAGCGCTGGAGTTCGCTTGGAAGGTCGTCAAGCACGTCAAATCCAACGCGATCGTTTTTGCCGAGCCAGGTCGGTTGATCAGTGCGGGGGCGGGCCAGATGAGCCGGGTGGATGCGGTCCGGGTCGGGGCGATGAAGGCGATTTTGCCACTGCAAGGGTCGGTACTGGCTTCGGATGCTTTCTTTCCGTTTGCAGATGGGGTTGAAGAGGCAGCTCGTCACGGGGTGACGGCCATCGTACAACCCGGCGGATCAGTGCGAGATCAGGAGGTCATCGAGGCGGCAGATCGCCTTGGCCTGGCGATGGTATTTACCGGCATCCGCCATTTCCGACACTGAGTTCAATCGTGACCGTTCAAGCCCCGTTCGATGGGGACCGCTTCTGGGGCTTCGGCGTGAGCCGCGTGGCTACCGTGCTCCCAGCCCCGTTCAAAAGCGCGCAGGTTCAAGCTCTCGGTGCCCTTTGGTACGGAGGTTTCCACAGCCTTGCGCAGGGCGTCGTAGCTGACCAGGCCGGTGACCGCCCCAAAGAACCCGACCATAACGATGTTCAACACCAAGCGTCGCCCCAGCTCTTCGGCGATGCGCGTGGCAGGGATGCCTCGCACCCGGACGCCAGGCTTGAGCTGAGAGATCCGCACCAAGTCTTCTTCGATGAGCAACAGTCCATTCTCTTTGAGGGTCGGGGCGAACCGGTGGTAGGCATCCTGGGACATCGCAATCAGGATGTCGGGTTGAGTCACGTAAGGGTAAAGGATGGGCTGGTCGGACAAGATGACTTGTGCGCTGCAGGCGCTGCCCCGCGCTTCGGGTCCGAAGCTTTGAGTCAGCGTAGCGTAACCATTTTCGTAAAGCGCGAAGGCTTTGCCGATAATCATGCCGGCCAGGATCACGCCTTGGCCGCCGAACCCAGCCACTCGGATCTCCGTCACTGGCATACGAGCTCCTCCAGCGGGCGGTACCGCTCGCCCAAGCGCTGTCGTAGGACCTGTTCCTCCATATCGAAATAGGTTGGGCGTTGCTTTTGCACGAACTTGCCGACGATGATCTCGCTTTGGAATCCGAGTCCCACTTCTGAGGTAGGTGCTCCGTGTCGGATCTTGCTGTGCTCCTTGTAGTATTTCATCGCGTCCAGGCCATCGCCTAAGCGGTTGCGGCGTTGGTACAGAGTGGGGCAAGGCGCAATGACTTCGATGAACCCGAAGCCGCGGTGGGCTAGCAGCTCCTTGAAAGCTTTGGTCAGCTGGACCACGTGGTAGGTCGTCCACCGGGCTACGTAGGTTGCCCCTGCAGCTTCTGCGAGGAAAGGAAGGTTGAAGGGGGGCTCATAGCAGCCGTATGGAGCTGTGCTGGCACGGGCCTCAAGAGGCGTGGTGGGTGCCACCTGACCGCCGGTCATGCCGTAAATAAAGTTATTGATGCAGATGACCTTAATGTCGACGTTACGCCGGGCGGCGTGGATAAAGTGATTGCCCCCGATGGCGAACAAATCCCCATCGCCTGAGTACACCACCACCGTCAACTTGGGATTGGCCAGTTTCAGGCCAGTGGCGAAAGGAATGGCCCGTCCATGAGTGGTGTGAAAAGAATCCAACTTCAGGTATCCTGCAACACGCCCACTGCAACCAATCCCGGAGACGATTGCTACCTTGTCTAAATCGGTGTTTGACTCAAGTAGTGCTCGAGCAAAACAGTTGACCGAGGTGCCGATCCCGCAACCCGGGCACCAAATGTGAGGCATGCGCTCGGTCCGCAGCAACTGCTCAACTGGATTCTCGACTAAGACGTCGGTGGTTGCGCTCATCGTGCCGCCTCCTCGATGACCTCCAAGATTTCCTCGGGGCGGTGAACCGTCCCGCCAGCGTGAGGTACGCCCAACACCCGGCAGAACCCACACGAGGCACGTTCGACTTCCCGGATGATCTGGCCGAGGTTCAACTCTGGCACCACGAAGGCACGAATCCGCATGGCCACGTGGCGCAAGAACTCGTCTGGGAAGGGCCAGATCGTAATCAGGCGGATCTTGCCCACGCGGATGCCTTCCTTCCGTGCGAGCTCAATGGCCCGTTGTGCCACTCTGGCCGTGATGCCGTAGGCCACCACGACCACATCGGCCTCTTCCAAGGCTTCCGTTTCGAGGGTGATAATGCGATCCTTGGCCCGGAGGATTTTTTCCTTCAGCCGCCGCACCAGCTTGTTCTGGGCCTCGGCGCTCATGGCGGGATAGCCCCGCTCGTCATGGGTCAAACCCGTGATGTGGAACCGGTAGCCCATCCCCGCCCGAACCATCTCGGGCACCAGATCCTCGCCGAACTCGTAAGGCCAGTACTCGCTAGGCGGACGTTTGGTATAACGCCGAGGGTAAAGTAAGATCTGGTCCGCCGGCGGGATGACCACCTTCTCGGTCATGTGCCCCACGGCTTCATCCATCATGAGCAGCACCGGCACCCGAAACTCCTCGGAGAGATTGAACGCGCGAATGGCCAGGTCGAAGCACTCTTGCGGGGAGCTTGGCGACAAAGCGATGATCTCGTAATCTCCGTGGGAGCCCCAACGAGCCTGCATCATGTCCCCCTGAGCCGGCAAGGTCGGAAGACCAGTTGATGGGCCACCCCGTTGTACATCGACGAACACACACGGAGTCTCGGTCATGACCGCCAAACCGAGGTGCTCCATCATGAGCGAGAAACCAGGCCCAGAGGTCACAGTGAAGGCCTTCGCCCCGGCCCAAACCGCTCCGAGGATGGCGATCGAAGAAGCTAATTCGTCCTCCATTTGGATGAAGCGTCCTCCGATCTCCGGAGCCCGTTCAGCGAACCGCTCCACGATCTCTGTCGAGGGAGTAATCGGGTAACCGGCAGCGAAGCGGGCGCCGGCGGCGATGCATCCTTCAGTGCAAGCATGGTCTCCGTCGATAAAATGGGCACCGGTCAAGACAGCCCGTGGGTCAGCCGTGATCATCAGCTGTTACCTCCTTGCGCAGCAGGGACGGTGGCTTCTTCTGGCCTGAGCTCGCTGCTAGGGGCAGCTGTAGCGGGCAACTTGTAACCGAAGATGGCAAAGTCAGGACACACCATGCCGCACAGGTCACAGCCGCTGCATTTTTCTGGGGCTACGACGTGGGGCGGGTGATAGCCTTTGGAGTTGAAGGCGTTGGAAAGCTCGAGCACCTTAGTCGGGCAAAACTCGACACAGAATCCGCACCCCTTGCAACGCTCGATGATGATGGTAACGGCGCCTTTGGGTTTGGGCATGGGAGGTACTCCGGCGTGGGGCTATTCAGGGGGGACAAGGATGGCCGGTATTCTGCGGGAGCCCTCACGCTATCTCCCATGATGTCACGCTTGCGGGAGGGGTGACAACCTGCGGTTGTGGGGTTTCAACACTGCTGTTGGAAATCTAAACACTGGATTGGGGGTCGAAGCGATGACCGCTGACCAGCGTGCTTGGCACGAACGTTTCATGGAAGAAGCCCTGCAGCTGGCGCGAGATGCCGCTCGTCAAGGGGAGGTACCCGTGGGTGCGGTCGTGGTGCTGGAAGGGGAAATCGTCGGACGGGGCTGGAACTCACCGATCCGGTTGGTAGACCCAACAGCCCATGCGGAAATTTTGGCCCTGCGGGAAGCGTCCCGGCGGCTGGGGAATTATCGGCTGCCAGGAGCCGATGTGTACGTGACGCTGGAGCCTTGCGTTATGTGTGCTGGGGCGCTGGTCCACGCGCGGGTACGCCGGCTGATTTTTGGCGCTCGCGACCTGCGTTTCGGAGGGGTGCGCAGTAAATTCCAACTGGCCGATTCACCTTTGTTGAACCATCGCGTGGAGATAATTGAAGGGATCCGCGCGGCCGAGTGCACGGAGCTGCTGCGCGAGTTTTTCCGCGACCGACGGGAACCAGACTAATGGCGGGGCGCGTCGCCGGTTGGCCGTGCGCGCCCCGCCCGGCAAGGAGTGAGAGGCAGGTCAAACTCAGGCAGCCTGTTGTAGGGGCGGTTGCAAGGGTTGAGCTGCCGGCGGCGTCGGCGTTGGGGGCAGCACAGGCCGTGCCGACCGCCGGATCGTCGTCGAGAAGTACTCGTCCAAGGGGAACAGGCTGTAGGGCTCCAGCTCGCGGAAGACTCGCCCCAACTTTTCCTCGATGCGGTAAACGGCGTGGAAGAAGTTGCCCCGGCTCATGTTCAGCTTGCGGCAGCAGAGTTTCCAATCGGCGCCCAACAGAAAGTGGTACTTGAAGATGCGGTATTCCTCCGGCGTCAGCGTCCGACGACTGACCAGGATGAAGTCTGCCACGTATTCTTCATCCTTGCGCCCGTAAGTGAACGTGCGGTGTCGGCCCGGCGTGAACGACAGTGTCACGCGGCTCATGTACTTTTCTTTAGTGGCGCAGTACTTGAAACGGTTGTAGCAGGCCCGGAAGATGGCGCGCAGCACACAGTGGCAGGGGTTGTTCTTGCCGCGCCGTGTCTGGATCAGTCCGAGACCATGACAGGTCGTGCACCGGTTGGAAGCTAGCGCCAAGGTGTCGGATCGGGTCCATTCCATGGTGAAGCGTTCCTCCGAAGTCCCCATTTTTGGGAGAGATTGAAGCCACGATTTCAGGATTTAGCTGGAGGGAAATTTCGTCAAGCTCGGAGCGAAAAATTTTTTGCGATCTTTCGGCCCTTGCGGCCACTGTATTTAGAAGTGGCGAGAATACATGGAGATAGAGCGGTGGGCCTTCTTGCAGGCTGCCGACAAATTCCCCGCAAATCCGTGCTAAAATCGTGGTCTATTTCTCCCAGAAATAGGCGCACAGACGCATGTATTTTGAAGACCTATTTCGGCGACTCGTCCAGCTCATCGCCGCCCTCATCCGGGATGGCCACCTCACCGAGCGTGGCTTAGCACGGGCCGTGGGCATTTCCCAACCTCACATGCACCATGTGCTTAGAGGAGCCCGCTCGCTCACGCCCGAGCTTGCTGACCGGTTGCTCCGCGTGCTGGGAATCTCGGTCTTGGAACTGCTGGACGAGGGTGCGGCCCACCAGCTAGCTCAGCTTGAACAAGCTGGCTTGGACTGGTCCGATCGACTGCGGCTCAAGCTGCTTCAGCAGGCAACTGCCCACCCGGACGACACCGTTGAAGAACCACCTGATATGTTTCCAGGACCTGCCGAGCCGCTGCTTCCCAGTTGAAGCGCCGCAGCTGGCGATAGCCGCGGGCGATCAGCTGGGAGCGCAGCTCTGGATCCAGCAGCACATCGCGGATGCCCCGGGCAATCTCGAACACGTTTTCCGGATTGACGAGGACTGCCGCATCGCCCACTACCTCGGGGATTGAGCTACTATTGGCGGTGACCACGGGCGTGCCAGCGGCCATGGCTTCCAGCGGCGGTAGGCCGAAGCCCTCGTAAAGGGACGGAAACACGAAAGCCTCCGCTGCCCGGTAAAACACTCGCAGGGTGTCGATGGGCACGAAGCCCAGAAACCGCACCGCATCTTCCACCCGCATGCGCATCATCGCCAGGCGCAACTGCGGGTATTTGGAGATTTCGTCGCCGATGATGATCAGACGCAGGTCGCGGTACTTGGGGTGGGCAGCCAATTCACTCCGGACCACGGCGAACGCCTCCACCAACCGCGGCACGTTCTTCTGTGGTCGCACACTGCCCACGTACAACAGGAAGGGGTAGTGGACCTGGTACCGGCCCAGGGTGTGCTCGATCAACTGCCGTTCTTTGTCCCCCTCCTGACCCCGTTCTGGCCACAAGAAGCGCGGATCTGGAGCGTTGTAAATCACGCGCAACCGGCCGGGAGAAACGCCAAGCAGATTATGCACATCCCGTGCTGTGGCCCGCGAGACGCAGATCACGCACTCGGCCCGCATCACTCCGCGCCGCAACCGGTATAACCTCCAATGCCCTCTCCATCCTTCGGGGCACTCGTAAAACAGGGCACTCAAATCGTGGACCGTGACGATGTAGGGCTTGGGTAACAACAACGGGACCTGGTGAAGGGGGATATGCACCAAGTCCGCACCTAGCCGGCGAACGAACAGAGGAAACTCGAGCTGGTCGCGCCAGGCCGAGTCGGACAAACTGTAATTGACCACCTGGAAATTCGCGCCCAAGTTGGCGAACTCATCCTGGTCACTGGGGTAGGCGATGAGGGTGTAACGATTTTCTGGGTCCACCTTGGCGAGGGCGCGCGTGAGGTTCTTGATGTAGGTGCCCACGCCGAAGTCCTTGACGTGACGGCAGTCGATGGCGATGTGCCAAGCCATTTCAGGCAGTGGCTGGGGCCCACTTCCAAGCGTATAGGGGGAAACGAGCGGTCAGCTCGACTACAGCCTGGCGCACGCGTTCGATGGCAGGCTGGAGCCCATACCCCCCCGCTGCTAGGCAATCGAGAATTTCGGCGATCCAGCGGGCCACCTGGCGCATCTCGGCTTCTGTAAAACCGCGGGTGGTCACTGCGGGCGACCCCAAACGTATTCCGCTAGGGTTTAGGGGTGGATTAGGGTCGAAAGGAATAGTGTTTTTGTTCACCGTGATGTAGGCTTGGTCCAGGGCCTGCTCCGCCTCCTTGCCACGCACGCCTCGCCGGAACAGGTCCACTAGCAACAAGTGCGTGTCCGTGCCGCCGGAGACCACTCGCCAGCCAGCCTCCTGAAGCTCTTGTGCGAGAGCTCGGGCGTTGGCCACGACTTGCTTCTGATACGCGACGAACTCAGGTTTCATGGCCTGGGCGAAGCAAACCGCCTTGGCGGCGATCACATGACAGAGTGGCCCACCTTGAATGCCAGGGAAGACGCTGCGATCGATCGCTTGGGCGTATTTTTCGCGGCACAGGATCAATCCCGAGCGGGGGCCGCGAAGAGTCTTATGGGTAGTGGACGTGACGATGTCAGCCCATTGGCAAGGGTTCGGGTGCAAGCCTGCAGCCACCAGGCCGGCAAAGTGCGCCATGTCGACCAGCAAGATGGCTCCCACCGAATCGGCGATCTCGCGAAACCGTGCAAAATCGATGATTCTTGGGTAAGCGCTGCCTCCGGCGATGATCATTTTTGGGCGATGCTGCTCGGCTAGACGTGCGACCTGGTCGTAATCGATTTGCTCGTCGTCCCGCCGAACACCGTAAGAGACCACGCGGTAAGTCTTGCCCGAGAAGTTCAGATGGTGACCATGCGTCAGGTGACCGCCGTGCGAGAGGTCCATGCCCAGAATGGTGTCTCCTGGATTCAACACGGCGGCGTAGGCAGCCTGGTTGGCTTGGGAGCCGGAGTGGGGCTGGACGTTGGCGTGCTCAGCGCCGAAAAGCTTGCAGGCGCGCTCCCGTGCCAGATTTTCCACTACATCGATATGCTCGCAGCCACCGTAGTAGCGGCGGCCGGGGTAGCCTTCGGCGTACTTGTTCGTCAGGACGCTGCCGGTCGCTTCCAGCACAGCTTCCGAGGTAAAGTTCTCACTGGCAATCAACTCGATCCGGGTGTGTTGTCGCTCCAATTCTTTTCGGATGGCCTCGTAGATTTCCGGATCGACTTCGGCTAGTGGCCGGTCCAGACCCCAGGGTACGCTCATGGATTCCCGTTGGCACCTCGCAATTTATGGTTTGTGCAGAAACGTTGCTCGAATTCCGCAATCTTGTTCAACCGGCGGCTGTGGCGCCCACCTTCGAAGGCGGTGCTCAGGAAGATTGCCACCAGCTGCTCAGCGGCTTCTGGATCAGTGTATTTCGCGCCTAACGTCAGGACGTTCGCGTCGTTGTGGCGCCGTACCAGGCTGACCTCGTCTGGGTTGACTGCCAGCGCCGCCCGAATGCCAGGGAATTTGTTGGCCGCGATGGACATCCCCACCCCTGTCGAGCACACCAGAATGCCGCGATCCGCTTGCCCTTGGCGCACTGCTTCGGCGACACGCTCCGCATAGTCAGGATAGTCGGTCGATTCTGTTCCGAACGTTCCTACATCGAGGACCTCGTGACCTACGTCGGCGAGCCACTTTCGCAAGTGCTCTTTGAGTTGATAGCCAGCATGATCGGCGCCGATGGCAATCTTCATTGCGATGAGGCTACTAAACCCTATCATGCTACAATGAGACGTCCACCTGCCTGTCGAGAGCAGTTTCGATGTACTGGAGCCGTCTATTCATTCCAACCCTTCGCGAAGACCCTGCGGAGGCCGAGATCGCAAGCCATCGCTTGCTATTGCGCGCAGGCTATATCCGCCAGCTGGCCGCAGGCGTGTATAGCTACCTGTACCTGGCTCACCGTTCTCTGCGAAAGATCATGGAGATCGTTCGCCAGGAGATGGACGCGATCGGCGCCCAGGAAATGCTCTTGCCCGCCTTGCATCCAGCGGAATTGTGGCAGGAATCCGGCCGCTGGGATCTGATGGGGGACAACATGTTCCGCTTGAAAGATCGTTTCGGCCGGGACCTGTGCCTGGGGATGACCCATGAGGAAGTGATGACGGCGCTGGCTCGCGGGGAGCTGCGCAGTTACCGGCAACTGCCTCAGATTTGGTATCAGATTCAGACCAAGTTTCGCGACGAACCGCGCCCGCGTTCCGGTCTGTTGCGCGTGCGCCAGTTTTTGATGAAAGACTCCTACTCGTTCGATCTTGGTCCAGAGGGGTTAGAGATCTCCTATCAGAAGCACTATCGTGCTTATTGCCGCATCTTCCATCGATGCGGGTTAAAGTTCGTGGCCGTTGAGGCCCATTCCGGGGCCATGGGTGGGACTGAGTCGCACGAATTCATGGTGCCGGCGGATGCGGGCGAGGACTCCATCGCACTTTGCACTCAGTGTGGCTATGCGGCCAATTTAGAAAAAGCTAGTTCGAGGCCAGTTCCCCCAGCTGTGGCGGATCCCGACGTCGAGGCAGCTCCCGAAGAGTTCCCAACACCTGGCCGGAAGACCATTGCAGAGGTAGCCGAGTTCACCGGCTTGCCGGAATCGTCACTGATCAAGACGTTGGTCATGGTCGTCCGAGGTGAACCGGTACTGGTGCTCTTGCGGGGCGATCATGCGCTTTCCCAGACGAAGTTCGAAGCCGCGGTCGGCACGAGCGAGTTCCGGCCTGCGCACCCGGATGAAGTGCGCCAGTGGTTGGGTGCGGACGTAGGCTTCGTCGGCCCCGTAGGTGTGCGTGGCATCCCCGTGCTAGCGGACGAGGCCTTGCGCGGGCGTAAGAACATGGTTTGCGGGGCCAACCGGAACGATTACCATTTGCGCCACGTCACCCCAGGGCGCGATTTTCAGGCTGAGTACCGAGACTTGCGTGAGGTCGTCGACGGAGACACGTGCTTACGTTGCGGTAGCCGCTTGGAAGTCAAGAGGGCCATCGAGGTCGGCCACATCTTTAAGCTCGGCTATAAGTACTCGGAATCGATGGGGCTACGGGTGCTCAACGAGCACGGGCGCGAAGTGCCCGTCATCATGGGCTCGTATGGTATCGGCCTCGAGCGCATTCTAACGGCCGCTGTAGAGCTTTATCACGACGAAGACGGCATGGCCTTACCGGTATCCATCGCCCCATTCGAAGCGGTCATCACACCCGTCAACCGCGCTGACGAAAGCCAGTGGGCTGCGGCCGAGCAGCTCTATAACGAATGCCGGCAGCTGGGTTTGGACGTATTGCTCGACGATCGCGACGAGCGCGCCGGCGTCAAGTTCAAGGACGCAGACCTGATCGGGATTCCCTACCGGGTGACGATTGGCAGGAAGCTTGCGGAAGGAAAAGTCGAGATCGTAGAGCGCCGGACGCGGGCCACTGAAGAAGTGGCGCTGGAGCAGGCCGCCGGTCGCCTACAGGAAAAGGTGCGGCAGCAGCGCGAGTGGTTAGAGCAGCAGGCTGAGGCGGCTGTAAGCCAGCCTGCCGCTACGGTCGGCTAAGACCCTAGGTTTCCAACGCCCGTTTCGAGGGATTAAAACGTACCTGGCAGCCCCGCCGCAGCGACTCCACAGCCATAACCAGCGCGACGGTGGTCCACAGCCCAGCTTCCACCGGAGCATTCGGCTCCTTGCGAGAGCGCACGCAGTCGATGAAATTCCGGATATGGGCGCGGGTGGCACTGTCGAAGCTACCGGGCTGGCGCTCGCTGATGGAGGGCTTCATGTCGACGTCTAGGCTCTGCGGGTAGAGCGAAAACCACTCACGCCCGACGTCCAGACGAGCGCGATCGCCGTGGAACTGTTTGATCTGGTCATTGAAGCGGTTGTAGCGCATGGCGCGATAGCCCACGCTGAAAACCACGAGGAAGTTTTCGGGGTAGAGGAGCGTCAAAGAAGTGGTCTCAGGGACTTCGGCCCCTGGGAGGTTAGGCTGAGTAGCGGCGCAAGTGGCGGCAGAGGGGAAGGTGGAGTTCATGAACCAGTTAATGGCGTCGATGACGTGCGCGCCCTGGCCGACCATCATTCCGCCGGAGTAATCCCAAAAGTAATACCAGTTGAAGAATCGCTTCGGGTCAGGCGGGCACTCAGGTGCCGGACCCAGCCAAGATCGCCAGTCGATAGCTCCCCGGAACGGCCGTTCGGTCAGCCCGCGCTGGTAGTTCATCCACCAAGACGTCACCAGGCGCACTTCACCGACCTGTTGCATGCACTCGCGTGCTCGTAAAAACAACTCGTAGCTACGGCGTTGCGTGCCAATCTGGACGATGCGCCGTGTGCGCCTGGTGGCCTCCACGATGGCGAAGGCCTCCTCGATGGTGTGGGCCATGGGTTTTTCCAGGTAAACGTCCTTACCGGCCTCGACCGCATCGATGGCCATTCGTGCGTGCCAGTGGTCGGGCGTAGCGATCACTACCGCATCAAGGTCCTTGAGCTCGAGCAGCTTGCGGTAGTCCTTGAAGGCTCGGGCACCTGTGGATGCGGCCTTGAGCCCAGCTTCTAGATGGGGCTCGTACACATCACAGACCGCTACCACCTCAGCCCCCAACTCTTTAAACTCGCTGGCAAGCAACTGACCGCGGCCCCCCGTCCCGATCACTCCCACTCTCAGTCGCTCGTTGGCTCCCCAGACGCTACGGGCAGCCAGGGCAGTAGCGAGAAAATCGCGGCGCCGCATGCTTCCTCCTCTGCTGTCTGCAGTGTGGTCCTATCACGCCGGGTGGCGCCAATGCAAGCGGGTGGCTTCAATCTTCAAGCAGGATCACCCTGCGCCCCTCAATTCGGTACTTACCGGATAGGACGATGTTGATCGCCTCGCTGTAGATTCGGTGCTCTTCGCGGAGAATTCGCTCAGACAGTGTTTCCACCGTATCGTTGTTCAAGACCGGCACCGCGGCTTGTAGGATAATAGGCCCCGAGTCGACTCCTTCATCCACGAAGTGCACCGTGCATCCAGTGATTTTGACGCCATATTCGAGGGCTTGCCGCTGGGCTTCCAGGCCGGGAAAGGCGGGCAGCAGCGACGGGTGGATGTTCAAAATTCGGTAAGGGAACTCGCGGATGAAATAGGGGCTCAAGATGCGCATGAACCCCGCCAGACAGACCAAGTCCACTTCGCGCTTTTTAAGCTCGGCTACCACGAGCCGGTCGTAAGTCTCCCGGTCGAGGCCCTTGGACGGAATGCAGATAGCGGGAATGCCTCGCTGGCGGGCGACCTCAAGTCCCCGTGCTTCCGGCCGGTTGGAGATCACAATGGCGATCTCGGCGGGGATTTTGCCTGCGGCCACGTTATCGGCGATAGCCTCGAAGTTAGAGCCGCGTCCAGACAGAAGGATGCCCAGCTTTTTCTTCATTCTTCGTAGATCACCCGCTGTTTGGTGCGCCGAGGCTGGCGCACTACCTCGCCGATTTCAGAATACGATTCTCGCATTTTATCCAGGAGCTTGCGCGCACGGGACCACTGCTTGGGGTCAAAGACGAGGATCATTCCAATGCCCAGGTTGAAGGTGCGGCGGTAGTCTTCGTCTGGGATGTTGCCCAGCTGTTTGAGGAAAGCAAACACGGCAGGGGGGCTCCAACTGCGGGTATTGATTCTGGCAGCCAGACCGGCTGGCAAGACACGGGGCAGGTTATCGGTGATGCCTCCGCCCGTGATATGGGCAGCCGCCTTCAAAAGGCGCTGCTTGCTCAAGGCGACGAGAGGACGTAAGTAACTGCGGTGCACCCGGAGTAACTCTTCGGCGACGGTGCATCCCAGTTCAGGAACGTAGCTGTCGATCTTGTAGCCAGCCACTTCGAAAATTAAATGACGGGCGAGGGAGTAGCCATTGGTGTGCAAACCGCTCGAAGGTAACCCAATCAACAGGTCGCCCGCGCGCACCTGCTCGCCCGTGATCAACCGGTGACGTTCAACCGCACCGACAATGAATCCCGCCAAATCGTACTCGCCCGGCGGGTACAAGCCGGGCATTTCGGCAAGCTCGCCGCCAATCAGAGCACAGCCGTTGGCCTTACATCCCCGAACGACACCGGACAAAACTTGCTGGGCTACGTCCACCTGTAGCTTGCCGGTAGCGAAGTAATCCATGAAGAACAACGGCTGGGCGCCGTGGACCGCTATGTCATTGACACAGTGGTTGACAAGATCTTCACCCACGGTATCGTGGCGCCCAGCCATGACGGCGACCTTCAGCTTGGTCCCCACACCGTCTGTGGAACTCACCAGCACAGGGTTTTTCCAACCGCGCAGTCGGAACCCAGCCCCAAATGCTCCGATCGCCGTCAGTACGTTGGGCGTGAACGTACGCGGCGCCAGCCGTTTGACGTAGCGTACGACCTCGGCGGCGGCGTCGATGTCCACGCCTGCGTCGCGGTAACGGATTGCTCTTGCCTGGGTCATGCTGAAGTTCATGATAGCCGTTGGAGGATGAGGGTGAGGTTCAGGCGAGTGCAGTTGCCAGTATCCAGACCAAGAGGACCCTTCGATCCGTCAGTTGCTGCAGATCACTCGATGGTGCCGCGCCAAGTGCGTCCCTGGCTGTCACGTAGCACGATGCCGTGCTCGTCGGCCAGGCCGGTAGCCAGGTGGCCATCGTTGTCCCAAAAGATGAACCTCATAGTCTCATCGGCAGCCATCTGCACGCGGCCCCACCATATCCTGCCGCGCTCGTCACGCAGCCTGACCCAATCCCCTTCCCCGTATCCCGCCAGTTGTTGGTGAGCTTCGTTGATCAAGCGGTACTGGCCGGTCTTCCAGCGCCGGGAACCTCGCTGGCGCTTGTAAATCACGGTGCCGCCTCCCTCCGCAGTAGAATCGGCGCTGGCACGCCTAGCCCATCTCGGGTGGTTACCCTAACCTTCCCCTTCGCAGTACCCAACTTGCCGCCGGCCCGGTGGTGGTATCGGTACGATCTGCGGCCGGATCACTGCTGCTCCGACCTTCGCCAGCTCCTGCTGCAGGCGCTGGAACATGTCCTCGTCCTCGTACCGGCCGACGATAGCCCCACCAGAACCCGCAAAATTGGCTGACGCTCCAGCACGGCGCGCGGCCTCGATCATATCGAGGTTGCCTTTGCTTATCCGGTACAACTTTGCGCGCAGATCGAAGTTGGCATTAATGAGCTTGTCCAGAGTCTTCCAGTCCTTCTCCAGGATGGCTTGCCGCCCTTCTTCGGCATAGCGTGCCCAGGTGTCGATGGCCCGGAGCACTTCGGGGTCCTTTTGCAACCACCGTTGCCGCAAGTCGTTATGAAAGACCTCGGTACCCTCGCTCAACGTTGTCCGGTAAGCAACGTACAGAGGGGGGAGCAGGTTTGGGTCGATGGGTTCGTAGTGACCATACCCGCGAGTCTCCATCAGGTCACGCCTGAAGTCCATGTACATGACGCCCTCGTACACCTGGATCACTCGATCCTGTGGGCCAGCCGGCACGCCCAGTTCCTTGGTTTCGGTCTCCCAAACCAGCTTAGCTTGAATAGGCTTGGGGATGTCGATCTGGAAGTACTCGCAGAGAGCTCGCAGCCCCGCGGTAATAATCGCGCTCGAGCCGCCCAAGCCCAGGCGTAAGGGGATCGTGCTCTCGTACTCTAGTGTGAAATTCCGATTTTCGAGCTGGATCCGATGCTCGCGGCAATAATCGATAAAGCGCACGATGAGTGCCTGTAGAATGCGGATGCCCCCGTAGTAACCCCGCCACCGGGTAGTTTCATACAGGTCGTCCAGGCTTTCGAAGACGGGCATGTCGGCTTTCGAGAACTTGATTTCCAGCCGAGCGCTTGGGTACAGTAGGACTCTTGCCCGGAAGTTGCGTACAATCAGGGCGATGGTCTTGCCGTAGTAACCGTCACTTGGGTTCCCCAATAGTCCGGCGCGGGCGTACGCGTAGGTCTCGATCATGAACCCTCCTGTTAGGAGGTAGGTTAGCACATGAGAGCTGTAGTCCAACGCGCCAGCCGGGCCTGCGTCCGGGTGGACGGCCGGGTCGTGGGCGCGATCGGGTGTGGTCTGGTGGTCTTCCTGGCCGTGGGGAAAGGTGATACTGAGAAGGACGCTGACTATCTAGCGGACAAAGTCGCCGGCCTGCGGATATTTCCCGATGAAGAAGAAAAGATGAACCGAGACGTGGTCCAAGCCAGAGGAGCGCTCCTGGTAATTTCACAGTTTACGCTCTATGGCGACTGCCGACGCGGTAAGCGCCCCAGCTTTGATCAAGCTGCTCCACCTGCAGAGGCAGAGCGGCTCTACGAGTATTTCGTCGCCCGGCTGAGGGAGAAAGGTTTGCAAGTGGAGACGGGGGTGTTTCAGGCGCACATGGAGGTCGAATTGGTAAATGATGGACCGGTGACCATCTTGCTCGACTCCGCCAAGACGTTTTGACTTGCCGGATGCTGTGGACTGCCGCTAAATTTATGCTTGGACGGCAGAGTTAGTATGTGTTAAGCTGCTTACGGGGTATCTGCAATGCCGAAAAAGAGGCTGAACACCTTGGATGACGCCAAGATCCTCCAAGCTGCTATTGCTGGTTTGGAGGTACAACGACAGCAGCTGGATGAACAAATCGCCGAACTGCGCGCGCGTCTCGCGGCTCTGACTGCTGCCCCGTCCGCAGGGGTGCGACGGACGAGGGTTACCCGCACGGCCAGAAAGAAGAAAGTGCTGAGCCCAGAAGCCCGTAGGAGGATTGCCGAAGCTCAGCGCCGGCGGTGGGCAGAGTACCACAGGCGCATGGCTCAGGCTGCTCAAGCCGAAGCCCAAGAGGCTGGCGAAGCTCAGCCCAGCGACCAGGCGACCGAGGCCTGAGTTTTTAGCCGCCATTGGGCTGGCTGGGTACCGTTGCCCAGCCGAAGCGGTGGATAATCTCGTCGAAACTGCCCTGCGCCACGATTTTTCCTCCAGAGAAGAACAGCGCGCGGGTAGCCAACGCGCGTCCTAAGGTCAAGTCGTGAGACACGATCACCTTTGCCTGGTGTAGTTCTCTGAGGAGGCAAAGTAAATCCCGTTGAGAAGGTGGGTCTAGGAACGTCGTCGGCTCGTCTAGCACCAATACCTCCGGATTGGTAGCCAGGACGCCAGCCAAAGCTACGCGTCGTTTTTCACCGGCACTAAGGTGATAAGGCGCTCGGTCGGCGGCATGGGACATACCCACCCGTGCTAGTGCCTCGCGCGCTTTCTGAAATGCCAGTTCTCTAGGGTAACCAAAGTTCAACGGACCAAAGGCGACATCCTCAAGCACGGTGGGCATGAACAGCTGATCGTCGGGGTCTTGAAAAAGAACTCCCACCTTAGCGCGCACAGTGGGTAAGTTCCGCGGGTCGCGCAAGTCCAGCCCGCAGACACGGACCAGCCCCTCCCCGCGGAGCAGCCCATTCAGATGCAACACGAAGGTGGTTTTCCCTGATCCGTTCGGGCCGAGGAGGAACACAGTTTCTCCGGGGTACAGCGTGAAATCCACACCATTAAGAGCAGGCGTCCCATCTGGGTAAGTAAACCGTAGACCTTTGACCTCGATCAGGGGCAGCATTTTGCTCAGACCCCAAACTTCGCAGTAGCCACCAGCAGCGCAGCAAAGCTTACAGCAGAGCCACTGAACAAGATGTCCGGCGCAGCGAGTTTGGAGGGTTTTGCTACCAGCTGCCCAGGACGAAAGCCCCGCGCAAGCATGGCCTGAAAGACTCGATCCGACCGCTCGTAGGAACGCAAAAACAGTACGGCCACCAGCCCAGCTGCGGTTCGTAGTCCCAGACTGTGCGGTTTCAGCCGTACACTTGGACCCTCCTGCCAACCCATCCTGGACCGGGCGGCAAACACCATATGCTGGGCTTGCTCGGAAATGACGAAGAGGTACCGGTAAACAAATTGCAAGCCAAGCACCATAGCGTCCGGTACACCGAGCTGTTTGAGTGCCTGCAACAACTCAGGCATGCGTGTGGTCGCGACGAGTAAAATTACCAAGTAAACCGACAAACAACTTTTCACTAGAATTGCCACGCCACGCGCTGGGTCCCCTGCCAACCAGCTAGCCAATGCGGCTAGGCCTGAGAACGGCAGGACGACCAAGATTCGTAGGGCGAGGATCCTGACGGGCAAGTCGGCCATGGAGGTAGCTGCCATCAAAAGTAGAGCCATCGACCCAAACTGCAGCCACGCAGAATTGGGAAGGAAAGCCAGTGCAACTAGTAGGCTCAGTGTTGCGACAATCTTTGCTCGAGCGTCGCGACGGTGCAGCACACTGTCACGTTGGCTCAGGCGTTCTAGGACGACGTAGTGCATCGTGGAGGGAGTTTCTTCCGGCTAGTGTAAAACCGAGCCAGGAGCAGCGCCGCACCGACGATCAGCGCGATGCCTAACGCACCTGCAAGGACCTGTCGGAGCCAAGAAGGGCCGGCGATCGGGGCTTGGTAATCTCCGAACGGGCTTTGTAGGAGTGTCGTGGCGAGCTTGTCGAGCCCTGTTTTCACCAAGGCGGTCTCCAGAATATCGGGATCCGCCGAAGCGATCAGAGCGCCGGCCGTCAGCGCCACCACGCTCAGCAGAGCGGTGACGGCTACTATCCGGCTTTGACGGCCAATCGGTGTCTCCAGCTTTCGCAGCCCGCTGCGTTCTAGGAGGGCAAGGATGGCTGCGGTGAGCAAGCCCTCTACGATTCCAGTCAGCGCCAGTGCTCCGAGTGCGAGCCAAACAGACCAGCTCGGCAATCGAATTCCAGAAGCCAGGAGTTCTGCCACCGCCAGAGCGCCTGCGATGGTGACTGAGAACCATCCGGCGGCTACCGCTCCCCAGGTTTTCTTGTAGAGGCCGAAAGCACGCCCCGCCCACTGAGCCACCAGGGTTCCCATCACGGCCATGTTGAAAACATTCGCACCTAGGGCCAGCACGCCACCATCTTGGAAAATGAACGCTTGTAGGGTGAGCACGGCCGTCATTGCCATCGAGGCCAGTGGCTGGCCGAGGGTTAGCGTGAGCAAGGCGCTCCCTAGTAAATGGCTACTGGTGCCGGGGAGAATAGGAAAGTTGACCATCTGGGCGGCAAACACGAAAGCGCCCATCACGCCCATCAACGGGATGTTCTGTTGCCAGGTTTGCTGGCGCAAGCGGCGTCCCACGTAGCCTAGAGCGAAAGCGCTAGCGGTGGCCAGACCCATCCACACCGGGGGAGCCAGTATGCCGTCCGGGACATGCATCGGCTGTGTTCTTACGGTAGCACGATCCTCCAAACCGTATCACCAACGGGCGCACACTTTGTGCCGCGACCATCAAGCGCGCTACCCTGACAATCGCCATGGCAAAGTTGAGCCGGATTGGCGTGGCGATCCCTTCGGACCTTCTGAAAAAGTTCGATCAATTGATGCGTTCCCGCGGTTACACTAACCGATCTGAGGCATTTCGGGACTTAATCCGCGACGAGCTGGTGCAGCAGAAGTGGGAGACGCCCGATGCGGAGGTCGTCGGTACCGTCACGTTGGTCTACGATCACCACGTGCGCCTGCTCGCCGACAAACTCACGGATCTGCAGCATGAGTACCACCGCAACATCCTCTCCACGCTGCACGTGCACCTAGACCGGGACAACTGCCTAGAGGTGCTGGTGGTTCGGGGCAAAGCAGCGGTTGTCCGCAAGATCGCCGACACCTTGATCGCCACGCGTGGGGTCAAACATGGCCGCCTAGTCATTACGGCCAGTCCTTCTGAGCTTTGAGCACCGGAACGCTGCCCGATCGTGGTAGGGATCAACGAGTGGCAGGTCGTTGCTCCGCCACTGAAACTGTTGGTGCGGGCCGGCCGAGCTGAGCAGCTTCCAACCGGCGAGTCTCTTGCCAGGTGTGGATGACCCGGTGGATCACCGTAAGATTACCCAGTACGGCTATGACCCAGAGAACTGCAGCCATACGATCGAACAGGGCTCCGATCATCAGCAGAACGATGCGTTCGGGCCGCTCCATGAAGCCCACCTTGCACTGCGGGATGACGTTTTCAGCACGTGCCCGGGTGTAGCTGACCATGACCGCCGCGGTCATCACCACGGCCGTTAGTACCACATAAAAGAAGCGATTGATTGAGGCGTAGTACACCAGCAATCCCATCAACAGCCCGAGGTCGGAGTAGCGATCGACGACGGAGTCGAAAAAGGCCCCGAAGCGAGTCACGCGGTTGGTCGTCCGGGCCACACGCCCGTCGACCATATCGAAGATAGCCGCCCCTAGAATCACGAGGCCTGCCGTGCGGAAGCGGCCCATGCTGAGAAAGTAAGCGGCCAACAGGTTGATTAGTAATCCCACGAAAGTCAATACGTTGGGATGAACGTGAGACAGGGCCAGCAAACGAACGATCTGGACGACGACCTTGTCGCAGGCTCGACCGATCTGGCGTGTTACCGACATCGACTCATGCCACCAGCTGCGACAGCCAGGCTCCCTTTACACTAGACCGCGTCGTGGATAGTCGTCAAGTCGATGATCTCGAACTCCCGGACGCCCCCGGGAATCTCGATGCGTACCACGTCGCCCACCCTCTTGCCGAGTAGCCCGCGTCCGATGGGAGAAGTCGTAGAGATCAGTCCGTTGGCCGCGTCGGCATGCTCGCTCGTCACCAGCTGATAGGTCACTTCCTCGCCTTTTTGGAGGTCATACAACACCACACGGGAGCCCAGCCCCACGCGATCCCGCGGGATCCGAGACAGGTCGATCATGGACAGCTCGCTCAGCCGCCGTTTAAGTTGAGCCAAGCGAGCTTCCACCAAGCGTTGCCGCTCCTTAGCTGCCTGGTATTCGGCGTTTTCGCTGAGATCGCCCAGCGCCCGGGCACGCTGAATCTCCTTAGGAAGCTCGTGACGAAGCTCGTACTCCAAACGGGCGATTTCTTCTTCCAACTTCTTTTTGAGATCAAGCATAGATCGCGGCGGGCTTCTTCTCACCCATTATAGTGGGCCTGACATCCAGTCCACGGAACTCGGAGAACGGTGGAGCCGGCTACGCGGCACTGCTGTGGCCACCCGGGCTATGGGCCCACCGCACGGCCCAGAAGCCGCAACCCCTTGGCGCGCTGTTGCCAGCGCAACCACAGCTCGTTGTACCGCTCCGGGTCCAGCGGCTGCTTGAGCTGGAATTGGAAAAGCCGGCGGCCGCCGTAGTGCCAAAGCGACCGCTCGAACGTCACGATGGTGAGCTCGAAGGGGCCAGAGCTCGTGAGGTTGTCGATGTCCGTATAGCGCCAGGTGCGAGATTGCCCCCGGCGATCGGATCGGTAGACGATCGTGTCCTCGCTCACTCGCAGTACCCCGTGGGATCCACGGAGCCGACCCTGCAGCTTTACCGGCACCTCCCACAAGCACGGTTGCGAGTCGTCGGCCAGGGCCACGACCAGCCGTTGGTCCATTTGCTGCCGCAACAACGGGTACGCACGTGAGAACGGGGGGCCACCTGCCCGCAAAAAGCTGTACCGGCGATCGGCACCCAACTGCCAAAGATTGTCCTGGTAGCTGAGGATCGTCAGACGGTCTTCTGAGAGATACAACTGCTGAATTTCGTGCCAAGCCCAGCTCCAACGGTGCTGTGAGGGCTTCTTGGCACTGGCCTCTTGATATGAGATGCCTTCCGGAGCGATGCGCAGGATCCCTGGCCGATCCCGCCAGCGGTGATCGTGGCGGACAGCAAATTCCAGCGGCTGTGCTCCCAGCGCCGTGACTAGCCAGAACGCGAAACACGCAGCTCTCTTTTCAGTTCGAAGTGCCACTTCCATACCTCGTAGATCGCCGGGTAGACGACCAACTCCAGAATGAAGGAGGTAAAGATCCCTCCCACCATTGGCGCGGCGATGCGCTTCATCACATCGGCGCCGGTGCCGGTAGACCACATGATGGGGAGCAGACCTAAGAACATCGTGGCTACCGTCATGAACTTTGGCCGGATACGTTTCACTGCGCCGTGCAGGATCGCTTCCCGCAAGTCTTGCAGGCCGCGCAAACGCCCCTGACGGCGCGCCTCCTGGTAAGCCAGATCCAGGTACAGGAGCATGAACATTCCGGTTTCCGCGTCTACGCCCAGCAAGGCGATCAACCCGACCCACACGGCGACGCTCATCTGGTAACCGAGCGCCCAAAGCAGAACGATTGCACCGACGGCAGAAAAGGGCACGGCCAGTAAAATGATCAACGTCTTTGCGGCAGAGCGCGTGTTCAGGTAAAGCAGCACGACAATCAGGAACAGCGTCAAGGGCACGACGAGCTTGAGGCGTTGCCGTACGCGCTCGATGGCTTCGTACTGGCCGCTCCAGGCAATGGAATAACCCACGGGCAAGCGCACCTGTTCACGGACCACCCGCCGGGCCTCTTCCACATAGCTACCCAAGTCTCTGCCTGCCACATCCACGAACACATAACCAGCCAGGAGCCCATTCTCATCGCGGTACATCGAGGGTCCCGAAACCACGTTGATGTCGGCCAGCTGCGCCAGGGGAACCTGCCACCGCCCATCCCTAGCGGGCACCAGCACGCGCTGAAGCCGGTCCAGGGTCGTGCGAAAGTCGGGGTAGTACCGGACGTTAACCGGGTAACGCTCCCGCCCTTCAACGGTCATCGTAAGATTTTCCCCACCGATAGCATGCGCGACAATCGCTTGCGCTTCATCGACGGTCAGCCCGTACCGCGCGAGTTCCTCCCGTCTCCAACGGATGTCAAGGAAATAGCCGCCCGTGGTCCGCTCGGCGAATACACTTCGCGTGCCAGGCACTGTGCGAAGCACCTTCTCGATCTCTGCGCCAATCCGTTCGATCTCCTGGAGGTCGGATCCGTAAATTTTCACCCCCACCGGGGTGCGCATCCCAGTGGTGAGCATGTCGATGCGACCTTTGATCGGCATGGTCCAGGCGTTGGCCAGCCCGGGAACCTGCAGAGCTTCGTTCATCTGGCGAACGAGTTCTTCAGGCGAAATGTGATCGGGTGTGATGTGACGCAGGATGGGTTTGAGCCATTCCGGCGCCCAGGAAGAGTACCAGGTGTCGCGCTTGCGCCATTGTTCGCGGGGTTTCAGTAGGATCACCGTCTCAATCATCGAAAGGGGGGCCGGGTCGGTAGCGGTTTCGGCGCGACCTGCTTTTCCGAGAACCCGCTCGACCTCCGGGAACTGTTTCAGAATCCGGTCGGTGATCTGCAGCAAGCGCTGCGCTTCGGTTGCCGAGATGCCGGGTAGGGTAGAAGGCATATAGAGGAGCGACCCCTCGTACAACGGGGGCATAAACTCCGAACCTAGTCTCCGGTAGACAGGGATCGTGGCCATCACTGCCAGCGCGGCCGCACCAATGACGAGCCATTTCCAACGCAGTGCCCAAGCGCAAACCGGCTCGTAGAGGCGTATGAGGACTCGGCTGATCGGGTGTTGCTCCTCAGGGTGAATCTTGCCGACCAACACTGCGTTAACCGCCCGCGACAGCCAGAGAGGTCGGAAGTGAAAGGTCCGCATATGCATCAGGAGCAGCCGGGCGGCTGGATCCAAGGTGATCGCCAGGAATGCGGCGACAATCATCGCCAAGTTCTTGGTGTAGGCCAGCGGCTTAAACAAGCGGCCTTCCTGGGCTTCTAGTGCCAGAACTGGCAGGAACGAGACGGCGATCACCAATAGCGCATAGAAACTAGGGCGACCCACCTCTTTGATGGCGGTTACGATGACCGTGGCTGGATCCCCCTGGCGGCCCTGTCGCTCCCAGAGCTCCAATTTCTTGTGCGTCTGTTCGACGACGACGATTGCAGCATCGACCATGGCTCCGATGGCGATGGCGATCCCGCCGAGCGACATGATGTTGGCCGTCAGGCCTAGTTGTTGCATCGGGATGAACGAGATGATGATCGCCACGGGAATGGTGATGATAGGAATTACGGCGCTGGGAATGTGCCAGAGGAAGATGAGGATCACCGCCGAAACGATGCTCAGCTCCTCGATCAACGTGCGCTTAAGCGTGTTGATGGACTCCAAGATCAGCTCCGAGCGGTCGTAGGCGGTAACGATCTTGATGCCAGGGGGCATTCCGGGCTCGATCTCCCTCAGCTTTGCCTTGACCCTCTCGATCACCCGTAGGGCGTTTTCACCCTGACGCATGACGACGATGCCGGAGACGACCTCGCCCATCCCATCCAGCTCGGCTATACCACGCCGCAAATCCGGACCCAGCATGACCGAGCCCACGTCGCGAACGCGGATAGGGACGCCCTCGGCTGTGGAAGCGAGCACAATGTTGGCGATGTCCTCGGCGGAGTGCGCGTAACCTCGCCCGCTGATCATATACTCCGCGCCGCTCCACTCGACCAACCGGCCCCCAACGTCCTGGTTGCCTTGGCGAATGGCCTGGGCGACCCGGCTGATGGGAATGCCCAGAGCCGCAAGGCGGTTCGGGTCTAGCCGAACTTGGTACTGACGGACGAAGCCGCCCACAGGTGCCACTTCAGCGACCCCTGGGACGGAGCGCAGCTGATAGCGGAGGAACCAATCCTGCAAGGAGCGTAGGTCGGCGAGGCTGTACTTTCCGGTAGTGTCGACCAGAGCGTATTGGAAGACCCATCCGAGCCCGGTGGCGTCTGGGCCGAGCTCCGTGCGTACCCCCTCAGGTAGGCGCGGGAGCACGCTGGAGAGATATTCGAGTGTGCGCGAGCGCGCCCAGTAGATGTCGGTACCCTCTTCGAAGATGACGTACACGTAGGAGTAGCCGAAATCGGAAAACCCGCGGACTGCTCGCACGCGCGGCGCCCCTAGCATTGCCGTAACGATCGGGTAGGTGACCTGGGCTTCGACGATGTCCGGGCTGCGGTCCCAGCGGGAGTAAATGATCACCTGCGTCTCGCTCAAATCGGGCAAGGCGTCCAGAGGTACGTTGCCCATGGCCCAAATCCCGAGCAGCACTGCCCCCGCGACCAGCAAAAACACCAGGAAACGGTTTTGAGCTGAAAACTCGATGATCCGCTCAATCATGGCCGTGCGCTTCGGGTGGGGCTGAAGCTTGCCCGCTCGGAACACCTTGGGAGTGGCCGATGTGCTCAGCGCCAGCAGGGCTTCGCATGGCGGTTTGAAGCCGGCTTTCCGAATCAATCAGGAACGTTCCGGAGACCACGATGCGCTCGCCGGGATTCAGGCCCTTTAGAATGACAATGCGGTCTCCGATGATCTCCCCTGTTTCCACGCGCCGGCGCTCCAAGTAGCCGTTACCGTGGTCGACGAAGACAGTTTTGACGAGCCCAGAGTCCAAAACTGCCTCCACGGGGACGGTGAGGCGGCGCGGCTGAGGCACGTGCAACTCAGCGTGAACGAACATCTCCGGTTTGAGAGCCAGCCCGGTGTTTTCCACCTCCAGGCGAACTTTCAGTGTTCTAGTCGATGGGTCGAGCGACGGTTGGATGTAGCTCACCTGGGAGCGGAACTGGCGGCTAGGTTCGTAAGGCAGACGTACAATGGCTGGCAGCCCCAGCCGGATCAAGGGGGCCTCGTACTCGTAGACGTCGACAATAACCCAAACCCGGCTGAGATCCGCCAGCATGTACAGTTCGGTTTCCGGCGTCACCCGCTGCTGTGGATAGGCGTTCCGGGCCAGTACGTAACCGGAGATGGGCGCATAGAGCTTCACCGTACGACTCGGCTTGCCCGTTTGCTCCAACAGCTGAACCTCTTCCGGGCTCACGTCGGACAGCTCCAGGCGACGGCGAGCTGCAGCCACCAAGCTACGGGCCATCTCTGCACGTTCGGGCCCCACAGAACCGGCCTCTAACCCCCTGGTCAGGCCGTTGGGCCGGCTCAACAGCTGCTGCGCCTTCAGAGCCAGCAAATATTCCTGCTGCGCAACGAGCAACTGTGGGCTGTAAAGGCTCGCCAGCGGTTGACCTTGCCGGACGAACTTACCGACGAAATCGACGTAGACTTCCTCAAGCCAACCGTCGACCTTCGGGTGGACCCGAACGACTCTGGTTTCATCCACTTGGACTCTTCCGACCGCGCGTACCACCCGGTCGGCAGAGCTCCATTCCACGGTTCCGTACCGAACGCCGATGAGTTGCTGGCGCTCCACAGGCACGTGGAACACGCCAGGGGGGAGGTGTTGTTTCTCCGTTGCACGCCTGCCACCCTCTGGAGGCCACTGCTCCATGGGCACTAGCCGCATGCCGCAGATGGGGCAGTCGCCCGGTCGGTCAGAGGTATAGCTAGGATGCATGGGACAGTAATACCGAGTAGCTGGCCGGCCAGCCTGTGGCCTGGGCGTTGCTTGACTCGCCTTGTGCCAGCGGGCCGATTCGTAACCGCCCCAGAACGCCGCGACCGCGACAAAGGAGACTAAGACCGCGGCCCTCCACTTCATGCGTGCCTCCTCAGCGGACCCAGTAGATCAATTCCATGCCGGTGAGTTCTTCCAGGCGCACCAGCGCTATATGGAAATTCAGAAGCTCTTCGTAGTAACTCTCCTCATAGCTGAGAGCGGTCAGGAAACTCGACAGGACCGCTTGAAAGTCCACTGCCCCGCTTTGGTAGGCAACCAGGGCGGCTTCCCAGGCGAGCCGGGCTTGGGGAAGGAGCACCTCCGTGTAGTGATCCATGAGCTGCTGGGATGTCGTAGCCATCAGGTAGTTGTCGCGCACTTGGAAGTGGAGCCACTGCTCTGCGCTTTCGAGTTCGTGGCGAGCTTGGGCCAGCCGGTGCACCTGCTCAGCAACGTCCGCCCGTTGTTTGCGCCAGAAGTACAAGGGGACGCGGATGCCTACGCGGAACTCGTACATGTCCGGCATCCGCCCCATCGTGAAATACCCAGCGGAAACGCTGTAGTCGGGGTAGTACTCTTTTCGGCTCAGGTTCAAGGCGAGCTCAGCCCGTTGGAGCATCACGGTCTCACGCCGGAGTCGGGGTGAGTTTTCGCGCGCGGCGCGGTAGAGCTGCTCCAAGGTGCCCTGGAACCGTCCTGGCGAGATCTCGGGAGGGCTGGGCAGCGATGTTTCAGGAGCTCGTCCGAGAAGCCAGTTGATTTCTGCCTCGGCGCTGCGGCTTAACTGCTCTGCCTTCGCGATACGGGCTTCTAACAACGACAGCTGGGTGTGAGCCTGGAATATGTCCTGCTGTGCCGCTTGACCTGCGGCATATCGAGCTTCGGCAACGCTAATCAGTTCGCGAGCCAGTTCTCGGTTGCGCTGGAGAAGCCCCGCTAGGGCCCGAGCATAGGCCAGGCGGAAGTACGCTTGCTTGAGTTGTGAGACGATCATGAGTCGCGCAGCCCGGTACTCTTCAAAGGCCGCATCGGCTTCGCGAGCTGCTATGTCTCCCCGCAGCTTGCGCTTGCTGGCCAGTGGGAACTCCTGGGCGATCATAAGTCCGGCATTGCTGGTGGGCTGTACGCCTAACCCCGCAAACGGGAGCGGGCTGCCATTGCTCGTATAGCCGAGAGAGATCTCCGGGTCGGGCAAGCTGCTTTCGCGATCCGGGCGCTGCCGAGCCGCCTCGTACTGTTTCTGCGCCGCCTTGATCTGCGGATTGTTGCGCAGAGCCTCTTCGATCAACGGCCCGAGCAGTAATTGCTTTTGAGCGGCGAGCTGGCCGGTGAGGGACACGACACCCAGCACGAGCACCCGAGCAATCTTCACGAGAGCCCTCCTCAGTCCCACCTGTGGGGGGTCGGGTAAGGGCCCCGACCCCGGTGAACTTGTTTACTTGGCCGCCGAGATCTCCTGGATGACTAGGCCTCGAATGCCGCCCTTCTCGATCACCGTCCCTTTGATCCGGACAGTCTTCTCGACAAAGGGTAGAAGCCTGTCATTAGGGCTCTTGTGATCCAGGCCTAAAGGCAAGTACAGCGACCCGCTTTTGGGTTCCAGCACCGCCAGCGGGATGCCGGCTCGAGCACACATGGCTGCACACTTGGCGTGATCCGGCCCCATGGTGTTATGGCCGATGTAGCAGGCCGTATCGACGATCACCCCTATGAGGGTGATGGGCTTGCCATGGCTTTGGGCACCCGCTGGAGCAACCCACAGCAGGCCCACGGTGAGAAATGAAGCGATTGCCAACTTGGTTCGCATTCTCTGTCCTCCTATTGCGTCCCACGATTTTTCTTCCTCTTGTTGCTCTTTTCGCCCAGCCAGGCTCCCATGCCGCGCTGAGACTGGCCGAGCGATTTGCTCGCGCTTGACAGCTCGCCGATAGGAGGATCAGAGCAGGAAGGCAGAGTTGCGCAGGTATGGTTCTGGGCCAGGAGCCAGTCGTGAGGCTAACCCTCTAAGTTGGGAGGGAGGCGGAGCCACAACTGCGCAGCACAATTCTGGCGCACGATCCAGGACAGCAAGTAGGGGTGGTGAGAGTGACAAAGGCCGCTGCAGATCGACCAGCGCCCCTTGAGCCAGTACGCTTGCGTGGAGCGGGCAGTTGCAGGGGAACTCCGGCTCCGGACAATTGCGGCTTGGCGGCGGGCAGCAATCATGGGATTGGCTGAGGGGAGCAGAGCTAGGGCGACAGATGCAGCAGGAGCCGAACGGCGGCGTGGTGAGGATCGCGCAGGCCAGCAGGATGGCAGCGGTGACTCTCATTAATTCGATCACTATACTAACACAACTCCTTAATGCTGACCCCCAGTCCCATCCGTGCACCACCACCTCACTTAACTTATTTCGCACCCACTGCAGCCCCGGCCTTACCTAGGTCAACGCTCGACGTACAAAAAGCTCTGCTTTGCCGAGACACCTCCAATCGACAGATCCAGCGTCTGCCAGCCCGATGGCAAATCATCCGGCAGCTGGATATTGACCTGGTACAGGCCGACAAATCCTGGCGCCAAGCCATGAAACAGCACAGGAACCTCGCGACCGGCCACCCGTACCACGGGTCGCTCTTGGGTCCAGACCCGCCGGTCTAACGGGGCGGGCTCACCGCTCGGGGGTGGATCGTTCACAGGGCCCAACCCGTTCAGATAAAGCTGCACGTACCAGCCGGGGTGGGCAGGGTTGGAGCTGCTAACGATGCCTACATTCTCGGTTCCCGGTTGTTGGTAGACCGCAGCCGCCATGAGACGGCCTGATCCCCCGAGGTCTTGGATCTCAAAGAAGGCAGGCGCGTAAGTGGCGACCGGGACTTGGTAAAGCGCGCTTGAAGTCAATGGGTCTAAGCTGACCTTCACCAGAACCGTCGAGAACCCCTGCAGCTCCCAAGGCACCTGAACGTTGATCTGCGTGGGGCTGACATAGGACAACCGGCCGGGAAAACTGAGGCCACGGCCCGGAACATCAAAGCTGACGCTTACCCCTGCGAGGGACCAGGGCAGGTAAGGCGTGGAGAAGGCCCGTGTGGCCTCGCTGAGATTCGATCCGTAGATGGAAATGTAGGAGCCGGGGGCGATGCCAGGGCCGAGCTGGCTGCTGGCGGCATTGACCACACCGCCCTGGTTGATCACGGGTCTTAGTCTTGCTCGGCCGCGAAGTGAAAGTGAGAGATCCGCTACGCTGGGCACGCGAAAGACGAACTCCAGCTCCCCTGGGTTAGGTCCCGCAAAGGCGCTTGCCTCTGCAATTCCGAGCCGGTCGGTGGTCCGTGTAGCCCACTCGATGCGGTCAGCCGGTTCGAATTGGACGGGAAGGTCGGAGACAGGTACTCCGTAGCGGTCCACGACCTTGACGAGCAAGTTTCCCGGGACCCGCTCGTTCACGGTCGTGAGGAAGTCGTGGCCGCTCAAGGGAATGAGGTTGAAGGGCACGCCGTCACCCCTCAAATACAGGTAGGGGATCCTCAGAGGCACGGAGCCACCGGCGACCCGGACGACACCTTGGTAGAGACCGGCCGGAGGTAACGAAGTCAGCTCGACCCCCACCTGCTCCGACCCGCCTGGAGGGAGTTGCAGGCTAGTCCTGGCGAGCCGCACGCGGGGATCCGATGGCTCAACGCTCAGAGTGAGTGTCAGGGCTTGGGAGCTGAGGTTGGTGAAGGTCAACGTGCGGGTGGGGAGAGGACGGTTTGGCTCGAGGTAGCCAAAAGAGAGTGTAGCCGGCTCGACAGTGACGTTGGCGCTCAACGCAGCCTGGACGTCCAGTCTCCCGCCGCCCTGCGCCACCACCGAAGCCGAAATGGTGCTACCGGCAGAGTCCCAATCTCGGACATCCGGGTTTGCGGTGTTCACGATGAGTGATTTGTACTGGCTGGGGCGGAGCTCCCGGTAACGTTGCTTCAGCAGGGCCACAGCGCCCGCTACCATCGGAGCCGCGAAGCTGGTGCCCTGGGCGGCGGTATAGCGTTGGGGGCTCCAAAGCTCGCCGTTAGGGTCGTAATCCTGGGTCGCCACGTAGAGGTCGGTACCTATAGCCACTACCTCCGGCTTGATTCCCCCCTCGCCTGTGGCTGGTCCTCGGGAAGAAAAGTAAGCTACGTAGCCAGCAGTACCCGGGAATTCTATCAAGTTCGGGTCCAGAACCACTGCTGGGCGAGGCCGGCCGTGAAGGTAGTTTCGCAGGGCCCTAGCATCGTCTCCCCCAATCATTACCGCAGGGATACCCGTCTGTAGGGTCCCTAGCATAGGGAACGGGGACAAACCCGGGTATTGCGCCACGATGACTGCGATCGCGCCGGCCCGCTGCGCGTTATTGATTTTGGTAGCGAAGCTGCACTCGCCGCGGTCCACCAGGGCGATCGCGCCTGCCAAGCTACCCGCTTCTAGCGCGCTACAAGCTGTAGACAGTGGTCCCCATTGTGCGAGATCCACCAAGGGGCCCTGAATCGGCTGCGGAGGTTTTGGACCGTCACCAAACATTGCGCGGAGGACGCGGATGTTGGATGGGGCATCGGGTTCGTTTACCCGGACTTGCACATAGAGCTCATGGGCGTTGGTCAACGCTCCCACGGTGATGGCGGAAGGGGCAGTCCCCGGGGAATGCACTGTGGACAGTGCCGGAAACTCAAGTCCCACATCCCCGTCGTTCCCCGCGGAAACGATGACCGTAAGCCCCAACCGGGTGGCTTCTTCCACGGCGGCAGCTCGCAGGTCGCAAGCCTGCCCGGTTGGCAGATTGCAATCGGGCCCTTGGTCGGCTGGGCCCCAGTCGGCTGGCTGGCCCGCGGCAAGCACGGCTATGTCCATCCCGTCCAGCAAGGCATCTTCCAGGGCTTGGATGATGACGTCGTCGAACGTTAGGTCGTTGACGCCCGGGGAGCCGAAGATCTTGTAATTGCCCAAGTAAGCTTTTGGTGCAATACCGGACAACCTACCCAAGGGTGTCTCTACCGGTACCCCGGCGGCGATCATGGCTGTAGCAGTACCGTGCCCAACGTGGTCGCGCGGGGACAGATCGTCCGGGCGCGACCATTCCGGTTGGTCAGGCAAGACCAGCAGGTCGACGTAGCTGCGGGCAACGATAACCTTGCGGTTTGTGTAGGCGCAATCGCGCGGCAGGCATTTGGGGTACCCTGCCGGAGGCGTGAGGGTCGGATCGTGGAAGGCTGGGTGGGTTTGGTCAATGCCTGTGTCCAGGATGGCGATTTTAACCCCGGCGCCGGCGTTCTGCGAACCGCCCACGGTGAGCCAAGCCGCTGGTGCGCGTACGATATCCAAAGCTCGGCTCATGTGGCGGCGCCAGGCACGCAGGCGCACTACGCCTCGCACGCCCGGTAATCGCGCCAGCTGCCGTGCCTGCTCGGCGGTGGCTCGCACGTACACGGCGTTGACCAGGATGCGCGAAGAGCCGAGAATGTGAATTCCTTGTTGGGCAAGCTGTGCCTTTAATTGGGCCTGGCGGGCGGCAACAGCGGACGCCGCCGCTTCAATAGCCAGCTGGCCGCCGGGTTTCGCCGTGAGCGGAGCTGGGGAAGGTCGGGGGTCTTCCAAAACGAGCGCGTAACGATCGAGTCGGCCGGTCGACTGTGCGACCACCAGGCAGGCCAGCAGAAGCGCGAGCCAGGCTGCACGCTTAATTAACCGCATTGGGGACTCCTTTCTGTGGCTGTGGGTAAAGCCGTGGGAGCCAGCAAAGGTCGATGTGTGCGCCAGAGTTCCGGGGGCTGGAATTTATCTGCATCATTTTGTTAAACTTAAAAGCGAGAGGGTCCAATAAAAATGCCCGCCAAACCTGCACTCCCTCAAAA
>JAUQPO010000122.1 GCA_030550335.1 Acidobacteriota bacterium | reverse complement strand
CATAAAAGAACGCGAAGAAAATGATGCCAACAACGTAGATCAAATAATACAGCGGCTGCCCGTGGCTAATGGCGTCGAGCATCCCGCGTAACCATGGGTTGTCGCGCACGAAAGCCACCTGGCGGAGCGTCTGTGGGAACGCCAGCAGAGAGGAGGCGAAAATCACCGGGATGACCCCGCCCGCGTTGACCTTCAGCGGCAGATGGGTCGACTGCCCGCCGACCAGCCGGCGCCCCACTACCCGGCGTGCGTACTGCACTGGGATGCGGCGCTCGCCCCGCTCCACGAAAACGATGAACGCCACCACGGCGATCATCATCAGCAAGATGATGATGACCTGGATGATGTTCCACTGCCGTGTGACGAACGCGTTGGTGTAAATCTCGCCGATGGCCGCCGGGATGCCGACCACAATGCCAGCGAAGATGATCAACGACATCCCGTTGCCGATGCCGCGATCTGTGATCTGCTCACCCAGCCACATGATGAAGGCAGTCCCAGTGGTCAACGTGAGCATAGTCATCAGCAAGAAGCCGAATCCTGGGTTGACCACAAAACCGCCTTCCGAGCTCTGCAAGGCGCTCGCAATGCCTAGGGACTGGAAGGCCGAAAGTACTACTGTCAGATACCGCGTCCACTGGGTAATCTTGCGCCGGCCAAGCTCGCCCTCACGCTGCAGCTTCTCCAACGTAGGCACAACGACGGTCATCAACTGCAGGATGATCGAGGCCGTGATGTAGGGCATAATGCCCAAGGCGAAAATGGTCATCCGCTCGAACATCCCGCCCGAGAACAGGTTGTAGAAGCCGAACAGCGTGCCCTGGTTCTGTTCGAAGAATTCCCTCAAACGTGCCGTATCAATCCCCGGGGTCGGGATGAAGGCGCCCAGCCGGTAGACTCCCAGCAATGCCAGCGTGAACAGTACGCGACTCCGTAGGTCTGGGATCCGGAAGATATTTGCGACCGCTTCAAAGAAGCTTTTCATGGCTCACTGTGGTCCTTGCCCGACTGGCTGGAACCCGGCCAGCTCAGGCCGCGATGCGTTCCACTTTACCGCCAGCGGCCAGGATCTTCTGCTCGGCTGTTTTCGAGAACTGGTGGGCGCGAACTGTGATCGCCCGCGTCAGCTCGCCATCCCCCAGGATCTTCAGCCCGTCCTTAAGGTCCTTGATGACACCGAGCTGCTGGAGCCGCTCCGGGTCGAAAACGTCGCCGGGCAGTTGATCCAGCCGTCCCACATTGATAATCGCGTATTCTTTGCGGAAAACGTTCGTAAATCCGCGCTTGGGCAGCCGGCGGTGGTAGGGCATCTGGCCACCCTCGAACCCCCGCATCCGGCTGTACCCGGTGATGGACAACTGACCCTTGGTACCCCGGCCCGCGGTCTTGCCTCGTCCTGAACCCGGGCCACGTCCAACGCGCCGCTTGCGGTGTTTGTAGCCTGGCGGTGGTTTTAACTGGGAGAGATTCATTGCCTTCACTCCACTGCGCTATCAGCCCTGGCGCCCAGCACCCGAGTCGTTGACGATCTGAACCAGGTGCGGGATCTTGGCTACCATCCCACGAAAGGCAGGAGTGTCCGGGCGCTCGACAACCTGGTTCAACTTTTTCAGCCCCAAGGCGCGCACGATCTGCTTGTGTCGCTTATGCGCCCCTATGGGGCTACGCACCAGCTTGATCTTGATCGTGCCTGGCTCCTGCATGGCCCCAACCCTCAGCTGCTCAAGCCTTCCGCTCCAGGACTTCCATCGGTATGCCGCGCAAGTTTGCCACTTCTTCCGGATCACGAAGCTGCAACAGCGCATCCATAGTGGCGCGTACGACGTTATGGGGGTTGTTCGTCCCGATCACCTTGCCCACCACATTCTGGATGCCTGCTGCTTCCACCACCGCTCGCACCGTAGCACCCGCGATCACCCCAGTGCCTTCCGGAGCTGGCTTCAGGAAAACTTGTGCGGCACCAAATTTGCCGAGCACGGGGTGCCGGATGGTATGTTTCCAAACGTGAATCCGGTACAGGTCCTTCTTCGCGGCCTCGATCCCTTTTTTGATCGCTGCAGGAACCTCGCGGGCCTTGCCGTTAGCAAACCCGACGATGTGTTTCTCCGGGTCGCCCACGACAACCAGCGCAGAAAAGCTCAGGTTCTTGCCGCCTTTGACTACCTTCGTGACCCGGTTAATCGAGATCACGTACTCTTTGAGGTTGAGGGTTTGCGGGTCGATGCGTTCAAACCTGGACGGATCAAACATATCGCTAGAACTCCAGTCCTGCCTCGCGTGCCGCCTCGGCGAGCGCCTTTACCCGACCGTGATATTTATAGCCCCCACGGTCGAACACCACCTTGCGGATGCCCTTGGCGAGCGCCCGCTCGGCGATCAGGCGCCCGACCAGTTTGGCCGCAGCTACATTGCCACCGTACTTCAACCCCAGGACCCGGTCCCGGCTGGACGCCGCCACCAGCGTGTGCCCCCGGGTATCGTCGATGATCTGCGCATAAATGTGCTTCAAGCTGCGGAAGACCGACAACCGCGGTCGCTCGGGTGTCCCGCGGATCTTGCGACGGATCCGCCGGTGGATGCGCAAACGGTGCTCATTCCGGGAAATCTTGGTGATCATCGCTTGCCGCCTCCCGCACCTGCCTTGCCGACCTTCTTGAGCAGGCGTTCGCCGGTGTAGCGAATGCCCTTGTTCTTGTACGGATCCGGAGGTCGCAAAGCTCGCATCATCGCTGCCACCTGTCCGACGAGCTGCTTATCACAGCCACTGACCACGATATGGGTCTGGTTTTCCACTCGGACTTCGACACCATCGGGTAACACAAACTCGATAGGGTGGGAATAGCCCAGGTAGAAGATGATCACCCGCCCCTTTTGCTCCGCACGGTAGCCGAGGCCAACGATGTCCAGTTCCTTGGTCCAGCCCTGCGTGACTCCCTTGACCGCGTTGGCTGCCAGAGCTCGCGTCAACCCGTGCAGGGCTGCGTGTTTGTCGCTATCGCGGTAAAAACGCAATGTCCCGTCTACCTGCTCCGCGCGAATTCCTTCCGGAATCGGGATCGTCAGCCTGCCCTTGGGCCCCTCGACAAGCAACTGCTCGCCGATTGTCACCTTGACGCCTGGCGGCAACGGAATCGGAGCTTTGCCAATCCTTGACATTGCTTCAAACTCCTTCCAGCCTCACCAGATCTGGCACAGCAATTCCCCGCCCACACCAAGCTTACGCGCCTGCTTGCCGGTCATTACGCCGCGCGAGGTCGTCAGAATGTTAATCCCCAAACCGCCTCGCACCGGCGGGATCTCGTCGGCGCCCACATAGACGCGTCGGCCAGGCTTCGAAATCCGCTCCAGATGCGTGATCGCCGGGACTTTCGTCGGCGAGTACTTCAAGTAGATCCGTATGAACTTGCGCGAGCCCTCCTCGGTCTCTTTGTAATTGAGGATGTAGCCTTCCTCCTTTAGGATCCGAGCGATCTCCAGCTTCAACTTCGAGGCCGGCACGTCCACTTTCGCATGCCGGGCCGCCACAGCATTCCGGATGCGGGTTAGCATGTCAGCGATCGGATCCGTCACCATACTCGTTCGCCTCCCTTGCCTCCAACCGGAGCTTCCGCTCACCAGCTAGCTTTGCGCACTCCCGGGATCTCACCGGCCAGCGCCAGCTGCCGGAAGCAGATCCGGCAAAGCCCGAACTTCCGCAGGTAGCCGCGCGGTCGCCCGCAGCGGAAGCACCGATTGCGGTGCCGGACCTTAAACTTCGGCTTTTTCAGGTCCTTCGCGATTTTTGCTATCGTTGCCATAGTCGTTCCTTGCTCGCCGCTCCGATCGGCCAGGACTACCGGGCGAACGGCATCCCTAAATGTCGCAACAGGGCCAGTGCCTCGGCGTCCGTTTTAGCCGTCGTGGTGATGCAAATGTTCATGCCCTTGATCTTGTCCACCTTGTTGTAGTCGATCTCCGGGAAGATCAACTGGTCTCGAATTCCCAGCGTATAGTTACCGCGGCCGTCGAACGAGCGCGTTGACAAACCTCGGAAGTCACGGACACGCGGCAGAGCGATATTGATCAGTCGATCCAGAAACTCGTACATCCGGTCGCCCCGCAGGGTCACCATGCAGCCGATGGGCATGCCCTTACGCACTTTGAACGCAGAAATGGACTTGCGGGCACGCGTGATGACCGGGCGCTGCCCGGTGATTCGCGCAAGCTCTTCGACGGCGGAGTCGAGGATACGGGGGTTCTGGGTCGCTTCCCCCAACCCCATATTGATCGTAATCTTCTCCAACCGGGGCACGGCCATGACGTTCTTGTAGCCGAACTCCTTCATCATGGCCGGGACCACGTTGTTGCGATAATGCTCCTTCAACCTCGGCACCATAACTCCCTCACCTCGCCTCCAGCACCTCGCCCGTCTTCTTGGCGATCCGGATCCGCCGCCGCTTCCCGCCGACGATTTCCACCTTGTAGCCCACGCGGGTCGGCTTGCCGTCCGAGGTCAGCAACATCAGATTCGACACGTGGATCGGCGCTTCACGCTCGGCGATGCCACCCTTGATCTGCCGGGCTGGGTTGGCGCGGGTGTGCTTCTTGACCAGGTTGACGCCCTCGACCAGCGCGCGCATTTTCACCCGGTCCACATGAAGCACGCGACCCGTCTTGCCCTTGTCGCGCCCGGCGATCACCATCACCATGTCGCCCTTCCGAATATGGACCTTACGCCGCAGTGCCTCGCCCTTGGGAACTGGCTTGCGCGCTGCCATTTCAAACCACCTCCGGGGCCAGCGACACGATCTTCATAAAGCCCTTCTCCCGGAGTTCCCGGGCGACCGGGCCGAACACGCGGGTCCCAATCGGCTCACCGTTGTTGTCGATCAGAACCGCAGCGTTCGAGTCGAACCGGACATAGGTGCCGTCTTTGCGGCGCGTTTCTTTCCGCATCCGAACGATGACGCAGCGCACCACCTGCCCCTTCTTGATCGGCGAGTCAGGAGCTGCTTCCTTGACGCTGGCCGTGACCACATCGCCCAGGCCTGCGCGCAACCCCACATGGCCCCCGACAGGCAAGATGCACTGCAGCCGTTTCGCACCGCTGTTATCGGCAACCTCCAGAATGGTTCGCATTCCGATCATAGGCGCCTCCTGCTGTCAGGCTTCCCAGGGCACCGCTCATCCAGTTTGCTCGAGTTCCGGCTCCAGCTCCGGCGGCAATTGCTCCACCACGTGCGCCCTCCGAATGATTTCCACGAGCCGCCAGCGCTTGAGCCGGCTCAAAGGCCGGCATTCGACGATCCGCACGATATCGCCTTCCCGAGCCTCATTCCGCTCGTCGTGCGCGTAAAACTTCTTCCTCTTGGTGACGACCTTCTCATACAGCGGGTGAGGAAACCGCCGTTCCACCTCGACCACGATGGTCTTGTCCATCTTGGCCGAGACTACTCGCCCGATCTTTTCCTGCTTGTGACCTGTCGATTTCTTCTCTGCCATCGCTTACCGCTTTCCCTGCTTTTCGTTCTGGCCGCTCGCAGCTCGTTGCCGCTCCAGCTCACGCTCGCGCAGGATCGTCAAAATGCGAGCCCGGTCTTTCTTCAGCTCGTGGTACTTCTTCAAACCGTCGGTCTGGCCCATCCGGATCTGGAGCCGCAACCGAAACAATTCTTCCTGGATCTCCTGGCTGCGACGCCTCAGTTCGCTATCGTCGAGCTCACGCCATTTTTCTGCCTTCATGGTTGCACTCCCGCGCAAGCATCACTCGAACGGCCGACGGACGACGAACTTGCATTTGATCGGCAACTTCTGCGCAGCCAGTCGGAGAGCCTCCTCGGCCTCCTCCTGGGGAATCCCTTCCATTTCGAACAGGATCCGCCCCGGTTTGACCACCGCCACCCATTCCTCCACGTTGCCTTTGCCCTTGCCCATACGGGTCTCGGCAGGCTTCTTCGTGACGGGCTTGTCCGGGAAGATCCGGATCCAAATCTTGCCGCCGCGCCGGACATACCGGGTCATCGCCACGCGCGCGGCCTCGATCTGCCGAGCCGTGATCCAGGCGCACTCAAGCGCCTTCAGGCCGTAGTCGCCAAAGGCGAGGGTGCAGCCTCGCCAGGCTTTGCCGGCCATCGTGCCCCGCTGTTGCTTCCGGTACTTGGTGCGCTTCGGTGCAAGCATAGTTGTCGTCTCTCCTCAGTTGCCGCTCACTCTCGCTCGTCTTCCCGTTCCAGCCGGTCTACCCACGGGCCGAATTTCTCCTCGATCTCCGAGGTGTCGGGCGTGGTTTCCTCCGGTCGCCGCTCGAGTTCCTCTTTCCAAGCAGGCTTGGGAGGCGCCAGCGGCGGCACGACTGGGGTGGCCGTTCTGGGCGCCTGAGCTCCCGCACCCGTCTCCGGCTGCGCCGGCGCTGCTGCTGGCCCAGCTCCGGCACGAGGCGCGACCGGCTGACGCGCCCGCGCTAATCGCCGCGGCTCGGGTTCCGAAGTCGCTCCGGGCTGCAACGCTGTATCGAGGATCTCGCCCCGATAGATCCAAACCTTCACTCCGATCACCCCGTAGGTCGTGTACGCCTCCGCAAACCCGTAATCGATGTCCGCCCGCAGTGTTTGTAACGGCAAGCGGCCTCGCAGATACCACTCTGCCCGCGCGATTTCCGCGCCGTTCAGCCGCCCGGCAACCCGCACTTTAATCCCTTTGCACCCAAACCGCAGCGCGCTATCGACCGCCTTCCACATGGCGCGTCGGAATGCCACGCGTTTCTCTAACTGCAGCGCGATCGACTCAGCGACCAGCTGCGCGTCCAGCTCCGGCTTCTGCACCTCCTGAATGTCGATGAACACCTCGCGTCCGGTCTTCCGCGCAATCTCCCCCTTGAGCTTTTCAATCTCTGCGCCGCGGCGACCGATGATGATGCCGGGCCGGGAAGTCCGGATGGTGATCCGCAAGCGATTGCCCAAGCGATCGATTTCGATCGAACTGATCCCTGCCGCTTTCAGCCGCTCGCGGAGCGTATCTTTCAGTTCCAAGTCCTCCTTGAGCAGCTTCGCGTAGTCGTGCTTGGCGTACCAACGGGACTTCCAGGTCTTGGTGATTCCCAGGCGGAAACCGTACGGATGAGTTTTCTGGCCCATAGTCGCTTACTCTTCCTCGTTCGCGTCCGTTCCAGGCGTGCTCACCGTGACGGCGATGTGCGCCATCCGTCGCTGGTAGCGGTGCGCCCGCCCCATCGCCGCAGCGCGAACCCGCTTCAGGCGCGGCCCGTCGTTCACGTAAGCGGCGCTAACCACCAGCTCGTCCACATCCACATCCGGGTTCAGGTGCTCGGCATTGGCGATTGCCGACCGCAGGACTTTTTCGACGATCGGCGCCACCCGCTTCTTGGTGTGCTGCAAGATTGCGATCGCCTCACCGACCTTGCGCCCGCGAATCAAGTTCACGACCAGGCGCGCCTTGCGGGGTGAAACCCGAACATACCTGGCTTCGGCTCTCGCTTGCATCTCAACACTCCTAAGCGATCACTTCGCCCGCGCTGCCTTCTCCGACTTCGTCCCGCCGTGACCGCGGAACGTCCGGGTCGGAGCAAACTCACCCAGCTTGTGACCGACCATGTTTTCGGTGATGAACACCGGGATGAACTTCTTGCCGTTGTGCACGGCGATCGTGTGCCCGACAAACTCGGGCAAAATGGTCGACCTCCGTGACCAGGTCCGGATGACTCGTTTCTCGCCGCGCTCGTTCAGTTCTCGGATCTTGCGGACCAAATGTTCATCGGCAAACGGTCCTTTCTTTAACGACCGCCCCATGGATCACGGCCTCCTCGCTACGATCATGTTGTCCGTACGCTTGTTGTTGCGGGTCCGGTAGCCCTTGGTAGGTTTGCCCCACGGTGTGACCGGGTGACGGCCGCCCTTCGTCCGGCCCTCCCCACCACCGTGCGGATGGTCGATCGGGTTCATCGCCGTACCCCGCGTGTGCGGTCGCCGCCCCAACCAGCGGCTGCGGCCAGCTTTACCGATGGACACATTCTCGTGATCCACGTTCCCCACACGTCCGACCGTCGCCATGCATTTCCCGAAAATCCGCCGGATCTCTCCCGACGGCAGCTTCACCAGCACGTAGCGGTCTTCCCGGCCCAGAATCTGCGCCGCGGTGCCGGCAGCCCGCACCAACTGTCCGCCCTTGCCCGGCCGCAGCTCGATGTTGTGGACCTCCGTCCCCGGCGGGATATTCTCAATCGGCAACGCATTGCCCGGCAGAATATCCGCGTTCGGCCCGGAGACCACCGTCTGGCCGACTTGCAGACCCAGTGGCGCCAGGATGTAGCGCTTTTCCCCATCGGCGTAATGCAACAGCGCGATCCGCGCCGAACGATTCGGATCGTATTCGATGGCCGCCACGCGTGCCGGCACGCCGATTTTGTCCCTCTTGAAATCGATGATCCGGTAGCAGCGTTTCGCGCCGCCTCCGCGCCACCAGACCGTAATCCGCCCGCGGTTGTTTCGCCCGCCGGTCTTGCGCAATCCGACGGTCAATGACTTTTCCGGTTCCTCTTTCGTGATCTCTTCCTTGGTCAATACCGTCATGAACCGCCGCGACGGCGTCACCGGCTTATATTGTTTGATCCCCATGGCGGCCCTCCTTAGACCTCGACGAACTCAGGGACTTTTTGACCTGGCTGCAGCCGCACGTAGGCTTTCTTCCAATCGGGCCGGTAGCCAACAAACGGACCTCGGCGCCGCAGCTTGCCGCGGATGTTAGCCGTACGTACTTCCGCGACCTTGACTTTGAACAGCAACTCCACAGCTTTCTTGATCTCGGTTTTGGTCGCTCTCCGATCGACCTCCAGGCAGAGCGTGTTTTCCGTCTCTTTCTTCGCCACCGCCTTTTCGGTGATCAGAGGGCGTCGGATGACCTCGTAGATATTCATGGCGCCAGAGCCTCCGAAAGCTTCAGTGCTGCAGCCTTGGACATCACTACGTGACGATGGCCCAGCAGGTGGTAGGTGGTCAGCTCCCGAGTCCGAAGCAAAGTCACACCCGGCAGATTCCTTGAGCCCAGTTCTAGCTTCCGGTCTTCGGGGTTGTCCACCAGCAGAACGCTGGGCAGCACACCTAGCCGCTCCAAAATCGTTTTCACGGTCCGGGTCTTGTGGTCCGGTAACGCGAACTCCTCGACAATCTTCAACTGCCCGTCT
>JAUQPO010000121.1 GCA_030550335.1 Acidobacteriota bacterium | reverse complement strand
AGATCGTATCGTTGCCGTCCAGCGGCGCGCACTCCAAAGCAGTCCAGCCACCACCCCACGGCAAGTAAGGTCGGAGCGAGAAATCGAAGCGATACACGGCACCACACGGCCGCCCCCAGGCTCGTTCAAACTTCGAGATCGGAATCTTCGATCTCCACGACCGCCTTGATCAACTCAGGTCGCCCTAGCAGCGCGGGCATCCGGACCGGTACCTCGGTAAGTTTCAGCCGATGCGTGATCCAGCTGGAGGTATCGAGCTTGCCCTGTTCCATCAACTGGATGACGCGAGGAAACTGGCCGGCGCTATTCCGGCTTGCATAAAGCGTGATCTCGCGCTTGTGAAACAGCGGGTCGTTCAACGTCACAGTACCCGGGCAAAGCCCCACAAATACCAGTCGACCCGCCGGCGCCACCAATTCCAAGCTTCGCGCCATCATCTCCGCCGAGCCTGTGGCATCGAAGACGGCGTCGAACAGCTGCTCGTCCAGCCGCTCCGAGGCGTTCAAACCCAAGCGGCGGGCAAACTCCAACCGTACGGGATTCCTTTCGACCACCTGAACGTGCGCCCCCACAGCCACAGCGAACTGCGCCACGGCCAGGCCAATCGGGCCCGCGCCTACCACTAACGTGGATTCGCCCGGCTGGAGTTGTGCGCGGCTGACCGCGTGGGCACCGATGCCCAGTGTCTCTACCAACGCCAACTGGTCATAGCTTAAGGTTGCCGATGGGTGGATCAAATGTGGCGGGACATTGAGCAGGGGCTGCATGCCGCCATCAATATGCAGCCCGTAAAGCTTCAAGTCCTGGCAACAGTTGTAACGACCGAGCCGACACGGTCTGCACACTCCGCAACTCACGTACGGCTCGATCGCGCACCGATCTCCCGGTCGTAGGCCCGGGGACTCCTCAGGAACTTCCAGAACCTCACCGGCCAATTCGTGGCCCAACACGCGCGGGAATGTGTAAGCCGGCTGACGCCCAGCATAGGCGTGGAAATCACTCCCGCAGATCCCCACACGGCGCACACGTACGAGCACCATGCCCGGTTCGCGCCGGGGAGCTGAGACGCGTCGTTCAACCAAGCACCCAGGGCGCTCGAGCACAATCTGCCTCACCAACGCGACCTCCTCGCAAGCACTCGGAACGATTGTAAGTGAACAGCTGGCTCCGGCAATGGTGCTGGGTTCGGGTAGCGCGTTCGGAGGCACCCATCAGCCCTGCAGGATAACCTGCTGGCCTTCCATTAGGCCGCGAAGGACTTCCGCCTGAACCCCGTTGGAAATCCCGATATCCACCGGGATACGGCGCCTGCCTCGCTCTGTGGCGGGATCCGGCACTTCGACGTAGCGTTTGCCGTCCCGGTCGTAGACCAGCGCGCTCTCAGGAATCAGCAACACATTACGACGCTCTTCCAGCACGATTTCCGCGTTGGCACTCATGTTCGGCCGGAGCAAGCCCCCAGGGTTGTGAATAGAGACCCGAACCTCGAAGGTGATGACGTTGTTGTCTTCGACCCCCAGTGGCGCGATGTGAGTGACACGGCCCTCGAATCTGCTGTCCCGGAACGCCTCGACAACGATGCGGGCCGGTTGGCCCACGTAGATCTTGCCGACATCGGTTTCGTCCACCTTACCGCGGACATACACCTCACTGATGTCGCCGAGAGTCATCAGCAACGTCGCCTGGGAGCCCAGCACCAAGATGGAGCTGACAGCGTCGCCCACCTCTACGTGACGGGATAGCACAACTCCATCGATCGGGCTCGCGATGGTGGAATTCCTAAGCTCTTCCTCGGCCTGCTCGAGCGCCGCTTGCGCTTGGGCTACCTGGGCGCGTGCTCGAGCGATCTCGGCTTCGGCCACGGCGATATTCCTCTGGGCTACGCGTTGCTGGTTCAATGCCGTCTGGTAGGCCTTTTCAGCCTCGTCCGCAGCGGCCCGGGCCAGTAGCCCTGCTCGGTAAAGCTCTTGTGCACGCTCGAATGCCGCGCGCAGAAACGGGATGTCCGGACCCTCAGCTTGTACCCGCGTGCGCTCGTAGTTCGCCCGAGCTGCCTGCTCAGCTGCCTGTGCAGCTTGCAGGTTGGCTCGAGCCTCGCGCACACGTGCTTCAAGTTGCTCCCGATCCAGCTCGAGCAGTACTTGGCCCTGACGAACGAACTCCCCTTGCTCGACGTAAATCTTCTTGACGATACCGCTCGCCTTGGATTTCACCTCCACCTTTACGCGCGGTTCGATCCTACCGGTGGCCACCACACTGCGGGCGATATCGCCTCGGCGGACTGTGGACAAAAGGGCAGGATCGATCGTACGGTGTGGCTTCAATGTAGCTTTCAAGACCCAGCCCGCAATCGTGAACGTCAAAAAGGTGATGCTTACAAAAAACCAACGGCGTTTCCGTCGCCGATTCTTGTGGTCGTTGCGGATCATCTGGGTTCCCTCAATGACTGGAGTACGCAGCAAGCAAACGGAAGTTCCCTAGTCTGCAGGATGACTGCTGGTACGATAATTCAAGCCACAAGCGTGAAACGGGCAGGAAAACCCCATCCCAACACGGAGGACCGACCCATGGGTAGAGCGGCCACAAAGCTTTTATTCGTAGTGGCGTTGCCAGCCGCGCTGAGCAGCCAGCAACGGCCGGATGTCGAAGCTCTCAAGCAGCAAGCCCTCGCCATGGTGGAGGCGCGAGCACGGCTGACGCAACAAATCGTCGACGCATTGTTCAGCTACGCTGAGCTTGGCTACCAGGAGTACGAATCCGCCCGTTACCTGACCGAACTTTTGGAACGCAACGGCTTTCGCGTCCGGCGCGGCGTGGCAGGCTTGCCGACTGCTTTCGTAGCCGAGTGGGGCAAAGGAAAGCCAGTTGTTGGCTTGATGGCCGACATCGACGCGCTGCCAGAATGCTCGCAAAAGCCGGGCGTCGCTTACCATGAGCCGATCGTTGCTGGAGCGCCGGGTCACGGAGAGGGGCATAACGCTGGCCAGGCGGTGAACATCACCGCTGCGTTGGTCGCCAAGGAGCTCATGCAACGCTACAACCTGCCGGGCACGATTCGGATTTATCCGGGCATAGCCGAGGAGCTGATCGGTAGTCGCACCTACATGGTTCTGGCCGGGTTGTTTCGGGATGTCGACGCCATGCTGAGCAGCCATATAGCCAGCGAATTCAGCACCAGCTGGGGTGGACCCGCGGGTATGGCCCTGGTTTCTACCCAGTACACCTTCCACGGGCGTTCCGCCCATGCCGCCGGCGCACCTTGGCGCGGCGCGAGCGCATTGGATGCGGCCATGCTGATGGAAGTGGCTTGGAACTTCCGCCGCGAGCATCTGAACCCTCAGCACCGATCCCATTCCGTAATCGTTCAAGGGGGCAACCAGCCCAACGTAGTGCCCTCGGAAGCCACCATCTGGTACTACTTCCGGGAGTGGAGCTACGAAAAGGTGCGGGAACTGCACGCGATCGGCTCAAGGATCGCCCGCGCAGCAGCCGAAATGACCGACACCACGGTCAGCGAACGGGTCCTTGCCGCCACTTGGCCTGGGCATTTCAATCGACCGCTCGCCGAAGCACTCTTTGCCAACATCCAGCGCGTGGGGATGCCTCAGTGGTCCGAACAAGATCAGCTACTGGCTCGGGCCGCCCAGAAAGAGATTGGGGCCAAAGAAGAAGGACTTAAGACAAAGATTGGCGAGTTGGTGGAAGCCAAAGAAGGTTCGAACTACGGATCGGACGATATCGCCGAGGTGTCTTGGAACGTCCCTACGGTGGTGCTCCGGTATCCGGCCAACATCCCTGGGATGATCGCTCACCACTGGTCGAGTGCCATTGCCATGGCGACGCCTATCGCTCACAAAGGCGCGACGGCTGGGGCCAAGGCGATGGTGTTAACCATTCTGGATCTGCTCTTGCGACCGGAGCTCCTGGAAGCTGCACGAGCCTACTTCCAGGAACAAACCAAACAGATTCAATGGAAGCCGCTCATCCCGGAAGGGACCGAACCGCCGATTCACCTCAACCGGGAAAAAATGGAGCAATACCGTCCCGCGCTGCGTAACTATTACTACGATCCGTCGCGTTATCCCACCTATCTCGAACAGCTAGGGATTCGCTACCCCACAATCAAGCAGACCCAATCATAGGGCCCAGGCTCGCCGGAATGGCCGCCCGGCCCGCCAGGTTCAGCCTAGCTTCTTGTGCGTACCATCACAGTAAGGTGGGCTGGCCGTGCGCTTGCAACGACACAGCGAGACACGCTTTGGTTGGTCGACCCGTATTTCCAGCGGGCTAAACTCGGTCCCCTCATGCGAACCGTCGCAGAACGGTTGTTGCTGGGACCGCCCACAGCTACACCAATAGTACACGCCGGGTGCAAGCTCCAACGCCACAGGACTCTTGGCAGCGATTACAGCTTCCGCCACGTTGCTCGTTCCTCCCGAGTAAGGTCCGTTTGCCATTGGAGAGGCTGGGTCGCCCCAGGCTCACCCTCCAGGTACCAGTATGATTACGATGCAGCGCAGCGGCTCAGCGATGCAAGCCCGCAGATAAATTCGCTAACCCCTTGCTGATGCGGGCTTGCCTAAGGTTTTTCCTTCGAATCGCTCCTCCCCACGCTCCTGCCCCTTCAGTTCCACCAAGTTCAGCCGATTACTGGGTAGAGCCACAGGTTCGCGTACGGCTCGCTCTAAGGCGCTTGCCCGGGTAAAGCGATCGAGGTTCGCCTCGCCCGAGACGCGACGGGCTTGAAGCCAGAGCGGGCCAAGAGTTTCCTTCTTCGCGGGAGGCGAAAGCAGAATGATTGGGCGATGGTCAGTGAGGGTGGCTTGGGCAGGGCTCGCAGTGGCCGTGTGCGCTCAGACCACGAGCGAGCTCGTCAAAACGAACTTGCCCGTACAACGGATCGGTCCGAACGACCTATTGGCGGTGAGCGTGCTCGAAGCCCCGGAATTCAGCCGCACGCTGCGCGTGGGCCCGCAGGGCTGGATCCGGCTGCCCATGCTGGATGAGCCAATCCCCGTAGCGGGCATGTACCCCCACGAGGTCGAAACACGGCTGGCCCGGGCCCTGGAAGAAGCTGGCCTGCTGGTGAATCCCGTGGTCACGGTCACAGTCGTTGAGTACGCGAGCCGCCCGGTCAGTGTTGTCGGAGCTGTCCACCGGCCGCTCACATTCCAAGCCGATGTACCCGTCACCCTACTCGATGCTATCGCCCGAGCAGGCGGGCTGCGCCCGGAAGCCGGGCCAGAAATCCTGGTGGTTCGGAAGCGTACAGCTCCAGACGGCAGCCCGCTGGAGTGGATCCAGCGTGTCCCGGTGAAGGCACTGATGGAAGGCAGCAAACCTGAGTTCAACCTCACTTTGACCGGCGGCGAGGAAGTTCGCGTACCCGAGGCAGGCAAGGTGTACGTGGTCGGCAACGTCAAGCGCCCGGGGGCTTATCCGGTGCAAGACCCGGAAGGCACGTCGGTGCTCAAGCTGCTTGCGCTAGCCGAAGGCCTGGCTCCCTATGCCAGCCGCTTCGCTTACATTTACCGGGTCGATCCGCGCACGGGAAGTAAGTACGAACTTCCGGTAGCCTTGCAGGACATTCTCGATCGCAAGCAGCCCGAGGTCCTGCTCCAGCCAGGCGACATACTCTACGTACCCGACAACCGGAGCAAGCGGGCGCGAGTTGCAGTGATCGAGAAATTAGTCGGGTTCGGCAGCGCAACGGTTTCTGGCGTGTTGATTTGGGGGGTGGCGCGATGAAAGAGACTGCCATGGAGTCGTCGCTCGTTCCGTCCCAGCTCAGCCAGGTCAAGCCCACATCAAGTCCGGAACAACCACTCTACTTGCCACCGGGGCCGGAGTCTGAGCTCGTCAGCAAGCCCATTTCGCACTATGCCTGGGTGTTGTGGCGCAACCGGTGGCGCCTGCTCTCACTGGTGGGCTTTTGCGGAGTGCTCACCTTGTTCGTCTCCCTGCGCATGCAGCCTGTGTACGAGGCCACGGCGATCGTGGACATCGACCGGCAAGGCCGCGCGGGTGTGGTAGGCCAAGAGGCTTTACAGCCGGGCGTTCAAGACGCCGAGCAGTTCATCGCGACTCAAATCGCGCTGATTCGCTCCGACGCAGTGCTACGGCCCGTAGCGGAGCGTTACGATCTTCTGGCCCACGAAGGGCAAGTGCGGAGCGTGCGCGCGCGCTCTGGTGTCCGGCCGCAGGAAGCCCCTATCCAGCTGAAGAACCTCCGGGTTACCCACCCGCCCAACACCTACCTGATCCGCATCAGCTACCGCTCGACGGACCCGTACTTAGCGGCTGCAGTGGCCAACGAGATCGCGCAGTCTTATTTGCGGCATGTGTACGAGATCCGTCTCCGTTCTTCGCAACGGATGACCGAGTTCATGGAACAACAGCTGGAGCAGTTGAAGGCGAAAATGGAACGCTCCAGCCGAGCGCTAAGCGAGTTCGAACGTGAGCTCAACGTCATCAACCCGGAAGAAAAGACCACCATCCTTTCGGCACGGCTGTTAGAGCTGAACAAGCAGTACACCGAAGCCCAGGCCGAGCGCATCCGCAAGCAGTCTGCTCTGGAAGCCTTGCGTTCCGGTGACGTCGACGCAGTAGCTCTGGCAGGTTACGGCGAGGACCTACGGGCCCTCCGAAGGCGCCTGAACGAAGCCCGGCAGGAGCTGGCCGAGCTCCGCACGCACCTCGGACCGAACCATCCCCAGTACCGCAAGGTGGCCGCACAGATCGAGGAACTGGAGTCGCAGATACAAGCGATGCGTGCACAGCTCGCGCGCCAGATCGAGCTGGAGTTCCGCCAAGCTCTCACACGTGAGGAAATGCTCGCCCAGGCTGTCACCGAGACCAAGCAGGAATTCGACCGATTGAACGCTCGCTCATTCGAGTACCAGACCCTGAAGCGAGAAGCTGAGAGCGACAAAGCCCTGTACGAAGAGCTGATTCGAAAGATTCGCGAGGCAGGCATCAACGCCAGTTTTCAAAACAGTAGCATCCGAATCGCCGATGTGGCGCGCCCACCAGTGGAACCAGTAGCCCCCAACATCCCGCTGAATGTTGGCCTGGCGCTTGTGCTGGCCACGTTGTTCGGCTGCGGCGCTGCGATCTTTGCCGACATGCTCGATTCAACTGTCCGGGACAGCGAGCAAGCGCGTCGCATTTTGGGTGTCGAGGTCTTGGGGACGTTACCTAAAGTCAAAGGCTGGCGGGCACGGCCACTGCTGGGTGGCGAGAACGTACCGAGGGCGTTGCTCCCTGCTCCAGCTCAAACCCAACAGGCACACAGCTTCCAGGAAGCGATCAGGACGCTGCGTAACACGATCTTACTTGGGGATCTGGACCGCCGTATCCGATCGCTGCTCATCACCAGCGCCACTCCAGGCGAAGGGAAATCGACTATTGCGCTCCATCTAGCGCTGGCTCACGCCAACCAGGGCTACCGCACGTTGTTAGTCGATGGCGACCTGCGACGCCCCGCACTGCATCGCCGGTTGAACCTACCGGGGCTTGAGGGGCTGAGCACTCTAGTCGGCGGCTCGCGGACCTGGAAGACACTCATCCAGGCAGTGCCGGACGTTCCGACCCTAAGCTTTCTGGCTGCCGGGGCGCCGTCGCCTCAGGTAGCTGACCTAGTGGGTTTCAGCCTGGCGGAGTTACTAGAGCAAGCCAGCACCGAATATGACTTGATCATCGTCGACGCACCGCCCATCGGCGGCTTTGCCGAGACTTTGCAAATGGCAGCTCTAGCCGACGGCGTCATTCTGGTCACCCGGGCGGGTGAGACCCAACGGCAACTGGTGCGACAAGCCATAGCGATGCTGCAGCGCGTCCGCGCGACGTTGCTCGGGCTGGTGTTGAACGAGGTCAACGAGCAAACGAGCGAGTACCACTACTATTACCGCCACTACACCCAGTATGCAGGCGACGAGCTTGATGCCTGAGCCTCGCACTGACCACGTGGCCGGCTGGAAGCAGCAGGCCCGGAGAACCGCCTGGCGGTGCAAAGCGCAGCTCCTGCACCACGGGCGCCTCTGGCGGGCAATGGGCTGGACAGCAGCGGGTAACGCGCTGGGTCAAGGGTTGCGAGCCGCCGCTAGTATCCTCGTGGCGCGCTTGCTCCAGCCCGCTGCCTTCGGCCAGTTCAGCCTGCTGGCGGCTACAGCGAACACTGCAGGCACGGTGTCTCTGCTGGGCACGGGCGTGCTGCTCACCCGAAATGTAAGCCAGTGGCGCGAACGCCAACGGGCGGACCTAGGAAGGCTACTGGCAGCAAGTTATGGAGGGTGTTGCGTAGTAGCCGGCTCGATCGCTCTCTGGACCTGGCTTTGCCCAAAGCAGGTCGGAACTCTGCTACTCGGTTCCTCGGCTCCACTCGAGACGGAAGTGCGCCTGCTCGGCGTATTGATCCTCATCCAGGCGTGGTTGTCGCTCACCGGAGCAGCTCTAGCAGGCTTTGAGGCGTTCGATCGCATTGCCAAAGCCCAAGCCCTTCAAGGTAGCTTGCTGGTGCCGCTGATGAGCCTTGGAGCACTGACGGTGGGGTTGCGAGGAGCCATGCTGGCGAGCTTCGTAGCAGCGCTGGCCGCAGCCATAATGCAGCAACTCTGGTTGCAGGCCCTCTGCAAGGCCCACCAAATCGAGTTGCGATGGCGGGAAATGCATCGATCATTCCGGCAACTGGGCAGTGCGTGGACCGCCATATCGGTAGCCTCGCTTTCCAACGTCCCAGTACAGTGGCTCGCCTGGCTATTGCTCGCTCGCGCACCCAATGGTGCGGTTGAAGTAGGCATCTTTGCGGCAGCCAACCAGTGGCGCGGGCTGTTGCTGTTCCTTCCAAGTGTGGCTGAGCGTGCCAACCTGCCGATTTTGACTTGCGCGTGGTCAGAGACCAACTGGGCTGCCTATCGCGCACTGGTAAAAGCACAAGCGCTGGCCGGCAGCCTGTCGGCTACGCTGCTGGGCCTGGGAATCGCTCTGGCGTCACCCTGGGTGATGAGCTGGTACGGAGCGTCGTACGAATCCCGCTGGCCCGTCCTGGTGTTGGCAGCTGGCGCGGGGATCCTAGCGGCTTGGAGCACACCCGCTGGCACGGCGATCCTGGCTGCAGGCAGGTACAGCTGGGGAGCGTTCACGAACCTGGGATGGGCGGCGGTGCTGATCCTTGTGGCAGCT
>JAUQPO010000120.1 GCA_030550335.1 Acidobacteriota bacterium | reverse complement strand
CAGCGTCTCGATCAACCTCGACATGATCTGACCCTCAGAACTCGATGCGTCGATGCCCCCGCCCAAGGAAACGAAGTCAATGCCGAGGCGGCGGAGTTCGTCCAAAGCCAGGATCAGCCCCCGCAGCGAGCGGGCGAAGCGGTCCAGCCCAGCGGTGACGACTACTTTGAAGGCGCCGCGGCGGGCATCGCCCAGCAGCCGCTCCAGCGCCGGGTGTCCGTCGTTCGGGGTGTTGGTAGGTCGCAGTAGACCTCCTTGACCTACCAGCTCCGTTCCTTGACGAGCCGGCGTAGTGCCAGCTCTCGGCGATGGGCGCAGGCGGCGAGCTGTGCGTCACCGGCGCCATGCGGAAGCTTGACGCTGCTGACCCGCAGGTACAGGGCCGCGCGGCGGCTTTCGGGCGCCGGGTCATCGCGGCGTCCCGTGCGAAACCGCCTGTTGCAGGTGGTAGGGCCTGAAGCCTGTTGCCACCCTCCCCGCGCGGTGACAGGCGCTTTTCGTGGTTGTTCTCAGAGCCACTACAGCATGGTGACAACCGCCTGCCACTCTTGTTCTGGTTGCCACCATAACGTGGTGACTATCTCGTCCGCCTTTTGTTCGCTAAAACACAAGCGCAAGGTGTAGATGGCTTCGCCAAACCTTCGCTTTGGCCGGTTTCGCACTATTCGAGCGGAACGTAGCACGAATGTACCCGCCGTGTACCCGCTTTCGGCCGAAGTGGCGCCTTTGGCGTTTCTGGCAGTATGTGAAATCAATAAGTTGCGGCGCGCGAAGGGGGAGTTCCAGTTCGAATCCCACCCTCACCGCCAAGCCAGCACGGGTAGACAGCCTCTCCTGAAGCTTACTCCCGCCCTTTTTACCGTATGCTATCTGCAATCAGCCTGTGTGGTCGCTCGAGAGCCTGATCCACTCGCTGGGAGCCTTGTAAGGTTGTGCCGCTACCCCGGAAGCCGCGGCGCAAGCTTTGGCCACCGTGAGCCGAGTTGGTTCGCTTCTATCGTCACGTCTATCGTCACGCCGACGCGGCAAGCCGTGGAGGCCGCACGGGCTAGGGTAGGCCCGACGCAGCTCGCGACCTGAGCAGCTGCAACCGCCACATTGCAGCGCAACTTGACAAACCCGCGCAGCTAAGCCGCGTGCGCAAGTCACTAAGCCCCCTCGAATCAAGTTGCGGGAAGTTGCGCTCGCTAAAGTTCAAGATACGGTGGAGCCCGTACAGACGCACCAAAACCATGGCTAGCGATCCGCACCCAGCTGACCGACAGACGCAGACCGCCACTGCCGAGCTACACTGCGAAACGTGACCCTCGCTCGCGTGAAGAGCTGCCTGCGTACCCGGTGCGACCGTGGCCTGTGGGAGCGCTTCGCGGCGAGGGTTGGGGTTGCAGTCGGCTTGATCTGGTCGTCTTTCAACATCCATGCCGCCTCCCCCGTTCAGCTCCAACGGATCCGGTACAACAACCCAGGGACAGTAGTGGACCTAGGCGTGGGCCTGTGGGCCACACCATTTCCGATTGACTGGGATAGCGATGGCGATACTGACCTGATCGTGCTTAGTGGCGGTAAACCCGACCAGGGGACTTACTGGTTTGAGAATCCTGGCTGTGGCGGGCGCCGGTGCACCATGCCAGTGTTTAAGGCTCCAGTGCGCGTGGCGGGCTACGTGAGCAATGCCCAAATCTCATACACCAACGGCCTACCACGTGTGCTCAGCCCAGGCTTCGAATACCCGGAGTTTCAGCATCGGGGTTTCGAAGTCCGTAGGGCTTTACCCGTGACCACCGAAATGGTCCACAAGGCCAAGGGTCGTATTCGGGCTAACCACTGGCGCTGGGTCGACTATGACGGTGACGGCCAGTGGGAGCTGGTGGTGGGCATCGAAGACTGGGGCGATTATGGCTGGGACGACGCTTTCAACGAAAAGGGTGAGTGGACACGAGGTCCACTGCACGGCTACGTCTATTTGGTTCGGGACGGGAGGGTGGAACCGGTCCTGGCTGGTGGCCAGCCGGTGGATGTTTACGGGATGCCCAGCCCGAACTTCGCTGATTTCGACGGCGACGGGGACCTGGACCTGCTCTGTGGGGAGTTTCTCGACGGGTTCACGTACTTCGAAAACGTGGGTACGCGCGCTGCGCCCCGCTATGCACCGGGCAGGCGGCTGGATGTGCGCATGGACCTGCAGATGATAACGCCAGTAGCATTCGATTGGGACCGGGATGGTGACCCGGATCTGATAGTGGGTCAAGAGGATGGTCGCGTCGCCTGGATCGAAAACGCCGGTGGTAAGCCGCCACGCTTTCTCGAACCTCGGTTTTTCCGACAAGAAGCCGACGAGGTCAAGTTCGGCGTCCTGGTAACGCCGTTCAGCGTCGATTGGGACAGCGACGGCGACGAAGATCTCATTTGTGGCAACTCGGCGGGCTACATAGGGTGGATCGAGAACCGGGGCGGATTGATACCCCGCTGGGCAGCGCCAGTTTACCTGGAAGCTGGCGGGCACCCTATACGGATCATGGCGGGAGCGAACGGTTCGATCCAAGGTCCGGCAGAAGCCAAGTGGGGCTATACCACATTAAGCGTGGCCGACTGGGATGGGGATGGCCTGCTCGACCTCATAATGAATTCGATTTGGGGGAAAGTCTTCTGGTATCGGAACGTGGGATCGAAGCGACGAGCCCAGCTGGCCCCAGCACAACCAGTAAAGGTTCGCTGGACAGGCCCTCCGCCGAAGCCAGCGTGGACATGGTGGAAGCCCGGTCCCGATGAACTGGTAACCCAATGGCGTACTACGCCGTACGCGATCGACTGGACGGGCGATGGCTTGGTCGACCTGATCATGCTCGACCAGGAAGGCTACCTAGCCTTGTTCGAGCGAGAGCGGGGGCCGGATGGCGATCTTTGGTTGCTCCCGGGTCGGCGAGTGTTCCGATGCCTGAATGGTTCGATGTGGGACCGCAACCACCGCCTGCTGGACCGTACCCCAGGGTTGATCCGCTTGAACGGTGAGCGGGCCGGTGGCAGTGGACGCCGGAAGTTCACCATCGTGGACTTTGACCGCGACGGCCGTCCGGATTTGATCGTGAATAGCCAAAACGCGAACTTCTTGCGGAACGAAGGTCAAGGGTGGTTCCGGGATTTGGGCCCGCTGGCAGACACAATCCTAGCCGGCCACGACACTAGCCCTACTAGCGTCGATTGGGACCAAGACGGGTGGCGCGATTTGCTCATCGGAGCCGAAGACGGTTATCTCTATTACCTGCCCAACCCCTACGCGCACCGAGGCGCCACGGGTCGTCAGGGGCGCGCTACGCAGTAGCGATCAGAATGAATAGGTCGCGACTCCGCGTCTCTACAGGCTACGTGCATTCTCGTACAGCGTTCACTTGCCGGCCCTTTGCCGGGCAGCAGCGCGTCGGTACACCTCTGCGACGGGCATCTCAAGTTCCCTAGGACCCGGCAGGCGCACGCGCATAGCCTGACGGAGCTCCTGATAGAGCAGCCGGGCCAGTGAAGGCCCTGAGAGGCACGGCGGCCGGCCAGCGCCACCGCACGGCCGCTGTTTCCAAGCACTTCGGAGAGCGCTTGCCCAGACCATCAACCAGTCCAGCCTCCCGCCGAGAGGCCAAGCATAGTGGAGCGGCCAGGCGGGGCCGCGAACCTGCTCAATAGGTACCCCCAAAAGAGCCTCGCGCGTGAGACCAGGCAGGCTATAAAACACCCGGCCAGCCGGTGTATCCCAAATCGATGGCCATGGGGCCGGCAGCAGTTCCTCCACCGGGCAAGGCGAACCAGGGATGAACGAGCCCGTAGGCCGGACGTCGGGATCGGCGCTGCAAACTGGACCGGCCATGAGGTAGCTGGCGAACGCCACCCACAGCAAGCTTCCCAGCACCCAACAGGCCCACAGCCGGCCGGGCCGCACACTCTCCGATCGGTAGCAGCTGAACATCAGGCAGATGCTTGCCACGGGGAGTCGTACGCACCACATAGTTCACACCCGTGTGACTGCTTCCTCAAGCATGCTCAAAGCGTCGCTGAAGAAATGATCCGCCGCCTGGACCCACAGCAAGCGCTTCGGCTCGGGCCAGCGCCGGAACAGTTCCTCCACGAGAGCTCGTGGGCCGAACTCGTCATGCGTGCTTTGGATGAGAATCTTCTCGCGGCGACAACCTGCCAGCTGCGCGGCTTCGATCACAGGATCCTCGACCGGCACGCCCACGGCGATGATCCTGCTGACTCGCTCGTCCTCACAACCCAGCTTTAAAGCGATCCGTGCGCCGAAAGAAAAGCCACCGAGCCATACGGGCAACTCTGGATAAGCCCCCGCCAGCCAGTTCAAAGCCGCCCGCGCATCGTCCAGTTCGCCTCGCCCGCCATCGAAGCTACCCGCGCTCAGGCCTACGCCCCGGAAGTTGAAACGCAACACCAGCGTGCCCAATCGACGCAGGGCCACCGACAAGCGGTGAACTACCTTGTTGTGCATGGTACCGCCGTAGAGCGGATGCGGATGGCACAGGAGTGCGACTTGGCGCGTGGGGGCATCACCAGGCTCCTCGAGTAAAGCCTCGATCCGACCAGCAGGCCCATCGATGAAAAACGATTCCACGCGAGCGGGCATACCTCAGCCACCCCCTATGGGCCCGAGCGTTCTTCCCGGATCTCCGAGATGACCCCATCCAGATCCTGCACCCAAACGATGAACCGGCGGCGCCGCTCCAGCTCGGCTTCCGGGAACTCGAAGCGGGCAGCCACCATCCGATCCACCGTTTGCCGGGGCTCGATCCGGTCGCGCATGCGCAAAGTGTCGTTATAGCGTTGGCCCAGCAGCGGGTAATACTGGAACAACCGCTGCACGTCGATCTCCGCAATGGCCATCCCCTCGACACGAGTCCCGTCAGCTCTTTCTAAATACAGCTTTATGTCTCGGACAACGAACGGGTAGTCCGATGCATTCGTAGCCCGAAAATCCACCACCGCCACCGTCGCCCGCTCATCCATAGGCTGGAGACGCACGCGACCAATCCGGCCTTCCAGGTGCACGTGAGCGCCGCGAGTCCACCACAACACCGCAGCCACGCCCGCCACTACGATCGCCAACCCGACCAGACTGTACTTCAGCACCTCGCGATTCATCCGCTCAACTCTCCCGAATCCACGCCTGCAAGATCTGCATTGACCGGTGCGAGTTGCCTATCCGATCCTCGCGCGTATGCGTTTCTAGGCCAAAACAACCGGTGTAGCCGTCTTGGAGCAAACGCCGGAAAATGGCCGGCCAGTCGAGCTGTTCCGGCCCGGGAAGAATGCTGCGGCCTTTCATCTGCACGTTCCCTATGCGATTTTTCGGAAGCAGAGCGTAACCGTCGGGCCATGGCCGTTCCCCGTATGCGCGCCCATTGAAGGGATCCCAGTTGATCCCGATCCACGGCGATCGAACGAGGCTCATCAAGCGCGCCAGCTCGCGGCACGTGGCAACATTGCAAGACCCTTCATTTTCCACCAGCAACCGAACGCGAGCTTTCGCCGCCTGCTCGGCAAGCTCATCGAGAATTTCGGCTACGCGAGGCAGCACCGCTTCAGGCTCTGCCGTGCGACGAAAGGTGAAGACCCGAATCTTGTCCACACGTAAAGCGTGGGCCGCCTCTAGAGCTCGTTCCAAATCGTCGAACCGCCGGGCGAAACGTTGTTCATCGGCTGGCCGCTGCCACTCTGGGCGGAGAGCTGTCGTGCCCGGAAGCCAACCTTTCAATAGATCGGTGTTCAGGAACGAAACTCTCAAACCGTGGTCTTCAAGCTCTCGCGCGGTTTGCTGAAGCTCTTCCAGAGGCAACGCGTAGTACATGCGGTTGCTACCCGGTACGCCGCGCAGTTCCACCCAGCGCAAGCCATATTGCCGGGCGAAGGAGATAGCTTCGGCTGGGGAAGTTGCCACTTCGTCGGTGATCACACTTAGTCGCTCCCAGAGGGACGAGCCGGCATCAGCAGCCCGCACCGCGGCGATGGTCAGCAGGAAATCTCGTCGTGTCCAGGCTCTCATGGGGGCCTCTCCTACTCGGTTTGGGTCGCCATCGTTTTAGTCGCCGAGCAACTGTCCGTAACGTTCCCACCCAGGCACATGATCCAGGACGGCCTTCAATCCGGCCGTGATAGGGATCGCCAAAACGAAACCGATGCCACCCCACAGTAAGCCGAAGACCATCAAGGCTAGCGTCACAGCGAGAGGATTCAAGTGTACGCGGGCGCCCACGATTTTCGGATAAAGCAAGTTCAGGGCCAGCAAGTGGAGTACGCCTACGATCGTCCCGATGATCACATACGGCGTCAGCGTCGTATGCACGGTCAGCGCCACGAAAAACGGTGGGACCATGGCCAGCGGTAACCCAATATAGGGAACCAGGCTGAAGAACCCGCTGAGCACCCCGGCCAGCAGAAAGTAGGGCAAGTCCATGAACCAGAAGAACAGGGCGCTGAAAACCGACAACAACAACCCGAGCACGAAGTTGCCTAGCACGTAAGCTCGGAACACCGTGGCTACACGCTCCCAGCTTTTCTGCATTTCCTCGCGCTGGCTTTCGGGAAACAGTTGCAGGTACGCTTCTCGCAGGTGATCCTTCCAGCTCAGCATGAAATAGACCAGAAAAGGCACGAACGAGGCCATCAGTAAAGGCATGGAAAACGAGCGCACCAACTCATAAACCCGAGCGAGGATTGGCCGCCGAGGAGCCATCTCCTCCAAAGGAGTGGCCGGAGATACCGGCATGGGAGCGGCAGGCCGGCGACCGCGGGCCTTCGCCGGTGGGACCAATGGACGCCGTGGGGTTAGCAATTCGTAAGTCCGCTGCTCGATCCGCTCCAGCCGCTGTGAAGCCTGGAGCAGCAGGTCGCTGATGCGCTGGCTGTAAGCGGGTAAGTCGTCCAGCATCCCGACGATTTGGGTGTAGGCTCCCAGTCCTGCCAAGTACAAGCAAAGCAACGCACAGACGCAAGCCAGAAAGCTGCCTACACTGCGGGGAATCCGCGCCCGGGCGAATAGGCAGACCAGGGGATCCAGCAGGAAAGCGACGGTCAAGGCGATGGTCACAGTAATGAAAAACAACCTCCCGTAGTAAAGGAGCGCGATGATCACCCCGAGGGCGACAACCGCCAACGGCAAGTTCACGCGGCGACGTTCTAACCGGGACTCGACCAGCAGATCCACGCTCGTCCCGCCCGACCGGACAGCTCACCCGTTTACTCTAGCACGCACGAGCCATCCGGACTAGTTCCGCCGGCGACCACAATGAGTGCGACTCGGCCCGCTCCGTGCGCTGGTCGTCTCTGTGCCAAGAGGAGTGGCTGGAGCACCCATATAATGAGGGTGAGCCGTACACCGAAATCACCAACGGGCGGGTGGATGGCGGAACAACAGCACCACAAGCCACAGGGCCGGATTCTAGGGATCGATTTCGGGCGCAAATATCTCGGGATTGCCACTAGCGACGAACTCGGGCTGCTCGCACGTGGACTGCAAACCCTCGTGCGGAAAAATCTGCGCCAGGACGTAGCCGAGCTGGCGCGCTTGTGCCGGGAACTTGGGGTGACCAAGATCGTTATCGGCAACCCGATCCAGCTCGATGGCAGCCCCAGCGAGCTGAGCCAGGAAGTAGAACGATTTGCGCGACGTCTGAGAGAACATACACGTTTGGAGGTCGAGCTCTGGGACGAGCGGTTCACCACTGAGCAGGCGACGCGGATTCTGGAGGCTACACGTGGCCCAGGCGAGGGCCACAAGTGGAGAAAACACAAACTCACGCTGGACTGCCTTGCTGCGGAACTACTGTTGCAGAGTTACCTAGATGCCAAACGTCTGAAGGAGAATCAAGGCGAGTGCACTGGCGACAGATAGGGCTCATTGTGGCTGGGGCCATAGCCGCGATCGGGTCAGTCGTGGCGTTATTAATCTTTTGGCCCTACGCCGGCTTCAGGCAACCCGTCACTATATTGCTACCTCGGGGCACAACCAGTTATCAAATCGCCCGCGAGCTGGCCGCTCACCACGTGATTCGTTCCCGGTGGTTGTTCCTGATCGTGCGGCTGTTTCGACCCAGAGACGTGTTAAAAGCCGGCGAGTACCGCTTCGAACGGCCCGCCTCGGTCGTAGAGGTTTTCGACCGGATCGCACGGGGCGACGTGGTCATCCACGAGTTACGGATTCCCGAAGGCAGCACGATGTTCGAAATCGCATCGCTCGTAGCTCAGCTGGGATGGATTCGCCGGGAGGAGTTTCTGGCGGTGGCGCTCGATCCCACCCCGATACGCGACCTGGCCCCTCAAGCGCGCAGTCTGGAAGGCTACCTTTTCCCCTCGACTTACTATGTCACCCGTGACATGGACGCACGGGCGATCTCCAACATGATGCTCAAGCAATTCCGCAAAGTTTGGGCTGAGTTGGACGCGCCCTATGACCGCGTTCACGAGATCGTTACGGTAGCCTCGATCGTCGAAGAAGAGACGGCAGTCCCAGAAGAAAGACCACTGGTAGCCTCGGTGGTTTGGAACCGGCTGCGGCGAGGCATGCGATTGGAATGCGACCCCACAGCCATCTATGCGGCTATCCTATCGGGCGAGTACCAGGGGCACTTGACTCGCGCCGATCTGGAACGACCTCACCCTTACAACACCTACTACGTCGCTGGGCTGCCTCCTGGCCCCATAGCCAATCCAGGACGGGCGTCGCTTCTAGCGGCTCTGCATCCCGCTCAAACCGATTACTTGTTCTTCGTGGCTCGACCGGATGGCTCGGGAGCTCACAAGTTCTCTTCCGACTTCGATGCGCACAATCGCGCGGTTCGGAGGTATCGCCTTGCCGCGCGCCAAAATCACCATCAAGCAAAGGCTCCAACAGTACCTGGCCGAACGAGGCGCAGCTCCTATTGAGCTGGATGAGTGGGAAGCATTGTGCCAGCAGCTAGCGCCAGCCTCGCCGGCTTACCTGCGGCGATTACTCCGGCAGGCAGGGGTTCCCCTGGCGCCTCTCGTCGAGGGCGTGCGGCAGGAGAGTTTCGAATCACTGGAGCGCACACTGTTAGCGCTCCACGAAGAATACATGAAAGCCCGCGACGCGGCCGATCGCCAGCGGCAACGCCAGTGCCGCCAGCTCGTCATCGAAGCGAAGGATCATGCTCGCTGGGCTTTGCGCCGGGCGAAGGACGATCAACAGAAGCGCCAGCGC
>JAUQPO010000119.1 GCA_030550335.1 Acidobacteriota bacterium | reverse complement strand
TCATTTGGCTGCCGCACCACATGGTCTACGTTCCACCCGTCGAGTCAATCGACACAGTGACGGTGACGACCGGTTCATTCGACGCCGAACAAGGCATGGCTGGTGGAGCCGCGGTTACGGTGGTCACCAAGAGCGGGACGAACGAGCTGCGTGGCAGCCTGTTTCATTACCACGACAATCACCGGCTTTATGCCCGCAATTTCTTCCTGCCACCCGACAGGGACAAGGCGAAGTCCATATTCAACATCTTCGGGGGCACGGTGGGCGGACCGATCGTGCGTGACAAACTCTTTTACTTCTTCAGCCAGGAAACCACGTTAGAGCGAGCGGGGGTGTCTCCATCGCCCTTTTCCGTGCCGACCCGGGAGATCCGGGAGGGGAATTTTGCAGGATTGCCGGTGAGCCTCTATGACCCTCTAACGGGCGCGCCTGACGGGACGGGCAGGGTGCCGTTCCCCAACAATGTGATCCCCGCGAGCCGGATCAGTCTTATCAGTCGCCGTATCCAGGAGAAAGCCCCCTTGCCCAACCTGGCTGGTACATCCCAGGGGACTCTGAGCAACTACTTCAACTCTGGGACGGAGAAGCTGGATCGCAAGAACTACGATCTGAAGCTGAACTGGAATCCTCGATCGGCCGTCACCGTTTGGGGTAAGTACAGCCGGATGGACGCGGCAGTGAGCTCGAAGTACGCGCTGGGGGAGGTAGGTGGGCCGGGGTTGAGCCGGGCGGGTGTGGGGACCGGTGACACGAATGTGAACATAGTGACCTTGGGTCATAGCTGGACGTTGTCGCCTACGCTGGTGACCGACGGGACGTTCGCCTTTACTAAATTCGACCAGGCGGTGCTCGGCCCGGACTACGGCAAAAACTATGGTTCGGAGCTCTGGGGGATCCCTAACACGAACGATCCTGTTGTGACCGGCTATGCAGCCGGTGCAGAGCAAGTCAGGAAGGCATGTCCCGCTGCTGACGGAAAGTGTTACAGCGGCATGCCCGCCATCAACCACGGCTTCACCGCTTGGGGAAACACCTACACGTGGTTGCCGCTGTTCCGGAAAGAGCGAACCTTCACCTACACGACCAACACCACCAAGATTTCGGGTGCACACGAGTTGCGGTGGGGGTTTGACCTAGTGCGCTATCGCATGGATCACTGGCAGCCGGAAGTGGGATCCGGCCCACGGGGCACACTCACCTTTAGTGGGAACGTGACAGCGATCCCAGGTTACACGCCGAACTACCTGAACCAGTACGCTAGCTTCCTGCTGGGCCTGCCCTCGTCGGTCGGCAAGACTGTGCAGTTTTTTGAGATGACGAATCGGGAATGGCAGTTCGGCTGGTATGTGCGTGACCGCTGGCAGGTCAACCGTAAACTCACACTCAACCTGGGACTGCGCTACGAGTACTATCCGTTGATCACCCGGCGGGATCGAGGCGTTGAACGTTGGGATCCCGAAACCAATAAAGTGTACTTGGGCCGGATTGGGGGCAATCCCGATAACGTAGGCATCACTACGAGCAAGAGACTCTTTGCGCCGCGATTTGGGTTCGCCTGGCGAGTGTCCGACAATACGGTGATCCGTAGCGGCTATGGAATCACTTACGACCCGTTGCCTCTATCTCGCCCCATGCGAGGTCTTTACCCTGCGGCGATCAGCGCATCGTTTGTTGCGACTCATCCTTGGACATGGGTCAGTACCCTCGAGCAAGGGATCCCGCCGATTCCTTTGCCCGATATCAGCAGTGGTGTGATCGAGCTGCCGCCAACTGTAGAAATGGGGCGTGGAAGCCCATGGGGTGGGTTGCTCCGGCGAGGCTACATCCAGTCATGGAACTTCACGATCGAGCAGCGGTTCCCTGGCGATCTGGTTACCTCGGTCGCTTATGTCGGCACCCAGACGGTGCATCAATTCATCCACCGGGATATTAACGCCGCGGCGCCTGGCGCGGGACCCACGGGCCGACCGCTCTATGCGCGGCTGAAGCGGGCAATTACAACTTACATGTTCGAGGGGTCCGCCAGCGGTAACTATCACGGGCTGCAGGTGGCCGTGAACCGGCCTTTCCGGAGTGGGCTGTTGCTTAAGGCAGCCTACACGTGGTCCAAGGCGATCAACCTGACGGATGACGATGGGAACGCGTATCTCGATCGGAACTGGGGACCGATGATTCGCTGGAACCGGGCTCCGGCAGGTTACGATCGAACCCACATGGTGACCGCGGGTTTCGTTTACACGTTGCCGTTCGGGCCGGACAAGCGTTGGGCTCAGGCGGGCTTGTTGTCGTGGCTTCTGCGCGGATGGCAAACCAATGGCTTGCTGAGTGCCTATACCGGTACCCCATTCACGGTGACAGCCGATGGTTCCACACTGAACGCGCCGGGCAATCTGCAAACTGCGGACTTGGTGGTGGCGGGCAAGGTGCGGATCCTCGGAGAGATCGGGCCGAATAAGACCTGGTTCGATCCCCTGGCGTTCCGGCAGCCCACCGGCGTGCGCTTCGGGAACACCGGACGGAATGTCATGCGTGGTCCGGGACTGTGGAATCTGGATTTGAGTCTGTTTCGAACGTTCAGTCTGACGGAGCGCCTGAAGCTGGAGTTCCGGGCCGAATCGTTCAATTTAACGAACACGCCGAAGTTCGCTAACCCCGGCGCCAACGTGGCCAACATGCGATTGAATCCGGACGGAAGCATTCGGACCCTAAACAACTTCTCGTCGATAACCAGCACGCTGGATAGCCTGGCAACACCAACGTATCGCGTGTTCCGCTTCGGGCTCCGAATGACATTCTGAGTGCGGGTGCAGAACCTCAGCCGTGCATGCCTAGCGACTGCACCCAGGATATCGGCGTTTTCCTTCGGGTTGACCGCCTCGCTAGCGGGTCCGCGGGGTGTGGGACCCAGAGTCTTGCTGGACCCGCACGCACCCCTGGGGCCGGCCCGGCCGTTCCCTAGCGCCAACCTGACCCTACATCAGGGGAGCGTAATAGCCCTTCCGAGCTCGCACGATCAGATCTTTCCCCCGCTTGACGCGGATGGAAATCGGGTGGAACTGCCCGTCCGTCAATAAAGGCTCGGGGCGGAACATCAAGCTGTACTGATGCCGGAGTTCATTGGCGATGTTCTGGAAGGATTGGGCCAGGTCCTCAACTTTGAAGGGGAAGAACGCCAATCCACCCGTTTCCTCGGCGAAATAGCGGAGCACGCGGTCGCCATAAGTCTGCACTCGGCTAGCGTTGGAGGAGATAGTGTAGATCACCACATCGGCGCGGTGAGCCATCTCTAGCGCCTGGTCACGCGTGACCGTGCTGATGTTATCCTCGCCATCGCTGATGATCACCATAGCGCGGCGGAACTGCTCGGGGGGCTGGTCCTTCATGAGCACGTCTCTGCAAGTGTAGTAAATAGCGTCGTACAACGAAGTCCCACCGCCCGGCCGCAAATCTCGAATGGCGCTGGCCAGCTCCTCTAAGTCATTCGTGAGCGGCGTGACGGCTCGAACCCCCGAGTCGAACGTCATCAGTACCGCCCGATCCACCTCCGGCCGCATCACACTGTTGAGGAACTCGATGGCCGCTTCTTGCTGGAAACGGAACCGGTCGCGAACGCTGTTGCTGGTGTCCAGTAAGACTGCCAGCCGGAGAGGCAGGTCATTGAACGCGTGGAACTGAAGGATCGTCTGGGGCTGCTTATGCTGGTAAACCTCGACGTCGTCTTTCGTCAGGTCGGTCACAAAGCGGCCCTTTTTGTCGGAAACCGTAAAGAGAACGTTGACGCGGGTGACCTCGAGCCGAATTCGCGGCTCGACTTCATTCGGTTGAGCGACAACACTTGGGCGCGTGGCGCGCTGGGCCAGCAGCGCACATCCGCTCAAGGCCAGCCACGCTGCTAAGAAACTTCGCCGAATCCGGCGCATCAGGCATCCCTACCTCGATTATATCCCTCGATCTCCAACGCCTAATCGGTGTCTTAATTGTTGGAGCCACTGGTCGAGCTCCGCGGGGAGAGGCGACTCCACCGTGACCCATTGCCCGCTTGAGGGCTGGCGGAAGCGGATCCTCCATGCGTGGAGGAAGTAGCGACCAAGGGAAGGCATCCCGGGGATCTGCCTAGGGGCACCGTAAGTCGGATCGCCCACGACCGGATGCCCAATCGCGGAAAAGTGCGTGCGAATCTGATGCGTTCGACCCGTGGCAATGCGGACTTCCACATAGGTGAAGCCCGGTAACCGCTCCAAGACCCGGTAGAAAGTCAACGCGGCGCGACCAGACCGGCTCCGGGCAGTCATCCGTGTCCTGCGCCGTGGATCCCGAGCGATCGGGGCATCGATCTTCCCAGCGTCCTGCGGCAGCTGGCCGTGAACCAAGGCTAGGTAATACTTCTCGACTTGACGGGAAGCGAATTGGCTGGCCAGAGCCTGATGAGCTCGCTCATTGCGGGCTACCAGTAATACCCCACTGGTCCACCGGTCCAACCGATGAACGATGCCAGGCCGTAAAGGATCGCCAGTCTCACCCAGCTGGCCGAAGCGATAAAGTAACGCGTTGACCAAGGTTCCCTCGCGGACACCTGCCCCGGCATGGACGACCATGCCAGCGGGCTTATCCACGGCAATGACGTCCTGGTCTTCATAGAGGACCCGTATAGGAATCGGTTCTGGGAATGCTCGCAGCGGCGGTGGTTCCTCGGGGCAGACCTGAATCTGCTCGCCACCGCGCAACGGGAAACCTGCTTTGACCTGACGCCCGTCCACCGAGACCCGACCAGCCTTGATCCACTGCTGGATCCGGCTACGCGTGTATGCGGGCAACTGCTCTTGGAGAAAACGGTCCAGACGCTTGCCAGCGTCGGTCGGTCCCGGGACCAGTACTAGAGCCTCTGGATGACTCACCTGAGGTGTAGCGAGGGCTTCCTTTCTATAGTCTAAGAAGGGGAGATGAAATGATCCGAAGCGCAATTGTGCCCGTGGCGGGTTTGGGCACCCGACTGCTGCCCGCAACCAAGAGCCAGCCCAAAGAAATGCTGCCGGTTGCGCGCAAGCCCGTCGTGCAATACGTGGTCGAGGAGTTGGCCGCCAACGGCATCCGAGAGATCCTGTTTGTGACCGGCAGGAACAAGAGTGCGATCGAGAACCACTTCGACAGCGATCCCGCGCTAATTCAGGCGCTGAACGCTGCCTGCAAGCACGATTTGCTGCGCGAACTGGAGTTTGAACGACTGGGAGTCCACATCTTCTACACGCGTCAGAGTGAGCAAAAAGGCTTAGGTGACGCTATCTTGTGCGGGGAGAACTTCGCGGGTGAGCAACCTTTCGTGGTGGCCCTCGGGGACTCGATCATCGGCCTGAACGCAAAGTCGGATTGTGTGGCTCGCATGGTCAATTTCTTCGAAGAGCGCAAGGCCAGCTGTGTGGTGGCCGTCGAGGAAGTGCCGGCGGAAGAAACCCATCGGTATGGGATCGTCCAGGGCGTTCCGGAAGTGGATGGATTTCTGAGGGTCAGCGACGTCATCGAGAAACCCCCTCCGGAGCAAGCCCCCAGTCGTTGGGCAATCGCTGGCCGATATGTGTTCTCTCCCTTGATCTTCGACATGATCCGCAAAGTCACTCCGGACGCCCACGGCGAGATCCAGTTGACCGACGCCATCCGCTTGTTGTGCGACGAAGGGCGACGGGTATACGCGTGCATGCTGGGTAAGCACGAGCGACGCTATGACATCGGAAACTTCCCGAGCTATTTCGAGGCATTCGTGGAATTCGCCCTGGCGGACCCGGACTATGGACCTCGTCTGCGGCAAAGCTTGAAGCGCTTGCTGGCCTGCGAATGAACCGGTGGCGGCTCGAATTGCTTCCGCTGGCAGTGCTCGTGCTCGCCAGCCGCCTCTGCCATGTGGACGTGCTGTGGATCGAAGAGTGTTATCCAGCGGCAGGAGCTCTGCAGCTGCTTCACGGGAAACTCCTCTACCGGGACATCTGGTTTGACAAGCCACCGCTAGCCCCTCTCTTGTACACGCTGATCGGAGCGCACAAAGGCTGGCTACTGAGGGTGGCAGGAGGTTTGTTCGTGGTAGGCCTGTGTTGGCTGGCGGGCCGGTGGGCGGCGCAACTTTGGGGAAGCCGCGAAGCCTCCCTTGCAAGCTGGCTGACCGCTTGCGCGCTGACCTTCTGGATTCCTGCCGCCGTGATTCCTCTCGCACCGGATCTACTTCTTCTGGCGCCGCATCTGTGGGCAGCTTATCTGGCCTGGACAGGCAGAGCGGTACTGTGCGGGGCCGTAGCTGGCATCGGCGTGTGGCTCCATCCCAAAGGGGCGTTCCTGCTTCTGGTAGTTCTGCTTTGGCAGTGGCGCGCCGCGACCCGAGTAGCGGCGGGCTTCGCGTTGACGAGCGTGTTGTTCACCGGTTGGCTTCACATCGCCGGGGCATGGGAGGGATATATCGAACAAGTTTGGCGCTGGGGAAGCCTTTATGCAGCCGATACCTACGTACAGAATCCCTGGAGAGAACTGGCCCGGCGAACCTGCAACTGGGCAGGGTTTCATGCCACGCTGGTGCTGGGCGCGCTGGCGTTTTCGACTGGCAAGCAAGAAACGGAGCGCTGGCGATGGCTCCTGTGGGTGGGGGTCGCCTATGGATCCGTAATCGTAGGACTCCGCTTCTTCCCGCGGTATTACTTGCAATTGCTCCCTCCTATGGTCTTAATGGCCGCACGTGGCTTAGCTCGGATGGAACGTCGGCGTCGCTGGGCCGTACTCGCACTTCTGGCACTGCCCATCCTGCGTTTCGGGTCCAAGCATTGGACCTTAGGCCAAGACGTGCTGGCCGGCCGGCGCTCTCGGTGGCGGGACCTGGCCATGTACTACAGCAGTCGCGACGCAGCTGAGTGGATCCGTAAGCACGCCCAGCCAGGCGACACGCTCTTCGTCTGGGGCTATCGACCGGACATTTATGTGGAAACCCGGCTGCCGGCTGGGAGCCAGTTCCTGGACTCCCAGCCCCTCACTGGCGTGATCGCTGACCGGCACCTGACCGAATCCCGTTGCTCAGCCCCGGAGGTCGCCCGCGCTAATCGCCTACGGCTTCGAGCAAGCCGACCCACTTGGGTCGTCGATGGCTTGGGGCCTTACAACCCTGCACTGGCGATCGCCCAGTACCCGGACCTGGCCGATTGGCTGCGTCAGTACCGGGCGATCGCACACCTGCCCGGGGCAGTTATCTACCGATTCGAACCCGCTGCTCGATTTACCTCCCCCGCCAACACGGCTGTCGCTTCTCGAGAAAAGCGGTGATGCCCTCCTGGGCATCCTCGGCCAACGAATTCAGCGTCATGACCTCTTGGGCGTACGCGTAAGCCTGACCCTGATCCATCTCCAGCTGAGCATAGAAAGCACGTTTGCCCGTAGCGAGCACCAGCGGGCTGGCCTGCGCAATTTCCTCTGCCAGAGCCAGCGTCTCCTCTCGCAATCGTTCATGGGGCACCACGCGATTCACCAGCCCCCAATCCAGCGCAGTGCGGGCGTCGATCGGCCTGCCAGTCAACAACATTTCCAATGCTCTCCGCCGCCCGATCACACGACTCAAAGCCACCATTGGAGTGGTGCAGAAAAGCCCAATCTTCACTCCGGGTGTCGCGAAGGCAGCTCGCTCACTGGCGACAGCCAAATCACACGAGGCCACCAATTGGCAACCTGCCGCCGTGGCTAGTCCTTGCACTTCGGCGATCACGGGTTGTGGCAGCGATTGCAGCCGCGCCATCATACGCGTGCACGTCGCGTACAATTCCCGATAATGCGATGGGGGGCGGTTAACCATCTCGCTCAAGTCATGACCCGAGCAAAAGACCGGACCGGAAGCCGCCAGCACCAACACGCGTACGCCAGCGTCAGCCGCCAGCTCCTCTAAGCACTGCAATAACTCCCGGGTTAGGGCTAACGAAAGAGCATTGCGACGCTCAGGACGGTTTAAGGTGACTATGGCAGAAGATCCTTGCCGTTCGACCAACAAATACTGGTACTCGCTCATTCCCCCTCCGCCACCGTCTATCCGGACTGAGAAGTGGTGGCTTCAGCCACCATCCGCTTGTAAATCGCGTCGAGAATTCCGTTCACGAACCGGACTGCCTCTTCGCCCGAGTACCTGCGGGCCAGCTCGACCGCCTCATCGATAACGATAGGAGCAGGCGTGCCCACGTGAAGCATTTCGTAAACACCGAGGCGCAGAATGTTGCGGTCCACCACGCTCATGCGCTCCAGGCGCCAGTGTTGGGAGTGCTGGCGGACCAGTTCATCGATTTGTTCCAAGCGCCGCACAGTCCCTCGAGCCAGTTCCTCCATAAACACATCAGGAGCCTCGACCCTGCCTCCGGGCAGTTCTTCGGCCAAGGATCCGTAGAGCTGGGCGATAGCCTGCTCGATGTCGATTCGCTGCATGTCCCACAGGTAGAGGACCTGCAGAGCGTGCTCACGGGAACGGCGGCGTGAAGGCATAAAATTTCACGAAGCCTGGCGCAAGCTCCTCATCAAATTCGCCATCTCGATCGCACTCATGGCAGCGTCGTAGCCTTTGTTGCCGCTTTTGGCCCCGGCACGATCGATCGCTTGCTCAAGCGTGTTCGTGGTGAGGACCCCGAACGCAATGGGCACGCCGGACTCCAACGCAACCTGGGCCAGTCCTTTCGCAGCCTCGGAAGCGATGTAGTCGAAATGCGGCGTTTCTCCACGGATGATCGCGCCTAAGCAGATGATCGCATCGTGACGCTTCTGCCGGGCGAGCTCGGCCGCCACTACCGGCATTTCCCATGATCCGGGTACGCGGATGATTTCGATATCGTCTGACTCAGCCCCGGTACGGGAAAGTGCGTCCAGTGCGCCGCTGAGCAAGCGCTCAGTAACAAAGTTGTTGAAGCGGCTGACGACGATAGCGAATTTGAGCCCCTTGGCAAGGAGGTTACCCTGGTAAACCTTGTGTGGCATGGTCGCTCCGGCGCGAGCCTACAGCTCTCGTGGGATAATCTTAGTTAGTCTGAGCTCCATCTTACCGCATGGATCCATCCCTGATCCGAAACTTCAGCATCATTGCGCACATTGATCACGGCAAGTCGACCCTCGCCGATCGTTTTCTGGAGCTCACCGGGGCGCTGTCCGAACGAGAGATGGTCGACCAGGTCCTCGATTCGATGGACCTGGAACGCGAGCGCGGGATCACCATCAAGGCCCACGCCGTCCGGCTGCATTACCGGGCCAAGGACGGGCAACTCTATCA
>JAUQPO010000118.1 GCA_030550335.1 Acidobacteriota bacterium | reverse complement strand
CATCCTCGATCTCGACCGCGGCGAGCTCCGAGATTCCTTCAAAACAAAGCACTAGGTGTCCGAGGTCGGCGATGGAAGCATGGCCGTATTGAAAGTAGTAATGTTCCAGAAATTGCTGGGCATCGTGCTGGCGGACCCAATCCAGCGACTGACGAATGGAATCCGGAGATCGGCTGTAGCGCGCCAGGGCGTAGGCGCACCTTTCGGGGGGCATCGGACCCAGACTGAAGACGCGTTGTGGCCGGGCGCTCACGAAAAACCTCTATGATAAACAAGTTCGGATGCGCATACGGATCTGGCGTCTCCACCCACAGGCAATTTTGCCCCGCTATGCGCATGGACCTGGCGAAGACGCGGGCTTGGATTTGCACGCAGTGGAGCCGGTAGTTCTGGAGCCTGGAAAGCCTGTGGCTGTTCCCACCGGTCTAGCTATCGAGCTCCCCCCAGGCTATGAAGGCCAGGTCCGTCCGCGCAGCGGCCTGGCGTTGCACCACGCGATCATCCTCCCTAACAGTCCTGGGACGATCGATCCTGGATATCGGGGCGAGATCAAGGTGGTGATGCTCAACTTGGGGACCGAGCCCTATCGGATCGAACCGGGAGACCGCATCGCCCAGCTTGTCATCAGCCGCTATGAAGCCGTGGAGTGGGAGGAAGCGCCGCTGTCGGAGACGACGCGGGGGAGCGGTGGTTTCGGGTCCTCTGGCCGCTGAAAGTCACTGGCGGGTTTCGACGGGCAGCTGGAAAGTCTCGCCCAGGTAAACCCGACGAACTTCGGGATCGTGACCAAGTTCTTCCGGCGTCCCGGAGCGGAAGATTCGCCCGTCGTGAATAATGTAGGCGCGATCGGTCACAGCAAGGGTCTCGCGGACATTATGATCAGTGACCAGAATGCCGATGCCGGCGTTGCGCAACCGGCGTATGATGCGCTGCAGTTCCATGACCTGGATAGGGTCGATGCCCGAAAACGGTTCGTCCAAAAGCAGAAAGCTGGGTTGTAAGACCAGGGATCGGGCGATCTCCACCCGGCGGCGTTCACCCCCGGACAAGGCATAACCTTTATTCCTGCGCACCCGCTCCAGTCCCATCTGTTCGATCAACTGCTCTAAGCGCCGCCGACGCTCCTGCGGGCTCAAGGGCAGGGTCTCGAGGATGGCCATCAGGTTCTCTTCTACCGTGAGCTTGCGAAACACGGACGGCTCCTGAGGCAAATAACTGATCCCGCGCCGCGCACGCTGGTAAAGGGGCAGCTCCGTGATGTCCTCCCCGTCCAGGAGAACGCTTCCCGAGTCGGGCGGCACCAGGCCGACGATCATTTGGAAGGTTGTGGTCTTGCCAGCCCCGTTCGGCCCGAGCAAGCCGACGACCTCGCCTTGCTGCACACGCAGGCTGAGATCGTCGATGACCTTTCGCCCTCGGTACGATTTGGAGAGTTCTTTCGCTTCCAGGATGTGCATCGACCTGATCAGCGCCGGAGCCGGCTCAGGGCGGGTTGTTGCTCGGTCCCGTCCACCAGCAGCTTATCATCCCGCGCCAGGTAAATCAATTCGTGGCCTTCGGTAACGCCTTTCGTGCTATCTTCGAGGCGGGGCCGGCCACCGATCAAGCGAGTGCGGTCTCGGCTGACGTCATACTCGGCCCGTTCTGCCTGAGCTAGGATCCTCCGGCTGGCACCGAGCTGCCGGCGAATGACGGCTCGCCCCTCGGCGATTAACTGCTCTACTCGGGAGGCTGCAGAAGACGAACCGTCCGCCTCTGGTTTGGACGCGAACATCACGTGGAGCTTTTCAGCTTCGATCTGCAGATCCTGCTGTTCGAGCCTCACGCCTCCTGCGTAGCGCGCCCGGCGTGCCTGACCATCGTAGTCCAGCTCCGGTGCCCGGACCCGGATCAGGCGAGCGGTCGCTGGCTTCGCCTTCGCCTCTTCCAAAGTGAAGCGGCAGTCGACGTCGCCCCTTGCAGTTAGGCGCTGGGTGGAGCGGTCGACTTCGATCCGATGAGCCAGGATCCGGTGACCGGCTTGCCAGACTATGGCCTGGCCCTCCAAGAAGATACGCGTCTGCTGCTCTTCAGTCCACAGCCGGGCCGCCGCTCCGTAGATGGGTCGGTCGAAATCCAACGGGCCAGCTTCTGTTTTCTTGGGGGAGCTCGGGCCCAGCCAGGCGGCCTCCACCTGCCCATTCGCCTCCAAGCGGCTTTGGTCCCGGACCCACTGGATTTGCTGCGCCCGAAGTCTCAGTTGCGGGTCCTCGTAGCGGGCTTGTTCGGTCAGCGTGACCCGATTGGTTTGCTGGTCGAACTCTGCCTTATTCGCCCAAGCTTTCCTCGGCCCTTGTTCGAAACGGAACCGGCCCCATTGCTCGATGCGCTGGATTACGCGGCCGGTGGCGTCAAATTCCGCGAGCAAGTCGTCGCTCTGTGTGACTATTGGAACTCGCTGCTCGGTCGCCGTGGGCCGCGTCTCTTGCAAGGTCCGGGCGCGAGCGGCTCGGAGCTGCCGCAAGCGATTGCCGGGCGCGTAATACAACCACAGGCGCTCAGCCTCCACAGTGAGTTGCTCCTCACTCCCCGCTTGTCCCACCACGAGTTGGGCTGGCGCGTGCGTTTCGATTGCCTGAATCTCTCGGCCGCCGGGAGCCATCACCAGCTTGATGACTTCGCTGCGCAGCTGCCGGAACGCTCGGCGGGATTCGGTTTCCGTCTCTAGCCAGCTACGTAATTCGGCTTTCTCCAGAGCCAGGGCCGCGGCGAGTCTGGTTTCGCCGCCCTCGCCTGCAAAGTCCAGGAACAGCTGCTCCGAGCGCAGTTGTTTGATTGCGCCCTTGGAGGTGGCGCGCAACTGCGCCAGTCCTCGCCCCACGACCTTTCGCAGTTGGAAGTTGGGACCGAACTCGACCACTAACTGATCTGCGGCGTAGCGGACTTCGATGGGGGGGTAGTCGTGCTGGCCTTGCGCCTTTTCAGCGTCGATGCGCTCCAGGCTGCCTCGGTTGAGGGTCACCACTGCCTGGCTGGCTTGGAGCAGGAAACCGCCACGCCTGAAGCGCACAGGCGCAGGTAGGTACACCTTGTCTTGATCGTCCTTGTAGACGAGGCTGGCGGCTTCCAAGTGTAATGGCGGGCTGTTCGGGCTGGCGCCGGGCCAGTCCAGCATTACGTCACGGTGTAGCCGGAGTTCGTGCCAGCCAGGTTCGTAGGTGGCGCCGACCGATACGCCGCGGCTCGAGCCAAACTCGAAACGCACGGTTTGCTCCGTAGTGACCTTCCCCGTCCGAACGTCCAGGCGCAAGCCGCTGGTCCGTATACGGACGCGCGGCTTTTCCGGTGATTGGGCCAAGCTCAGGTGAAGGGTGATGTCGGCTTCGCCTTCGCTGGCCAATTCCACTCGCGCCAAGTTGAACACAGCACGTTGGCATTGCACCAGATGATACGTTCCGGCGTCAGCGTCAAAGATGCGCAGCCTCACATTGTCCAGCTGGATCTGATCTGGGCTGCGGAACTGCCGCATCTTGCTTGCGCGCACCTCGACCAGGGGTCGCTGTCCGGCGTACTGGGTGTAAGTCCATTCGCTACTGAGGGCCGCCGTGTCGGGCGGCAAGCGCGGAGGTGCTGGAGGAACTTCGCGGGCTTGGCGACTCCTGCGCCAGTGGTAGGCAGCGCCAATAGCTAGCAGCACCAGAGCGATCGCCAGCAGCAATCCGGCGCGAGCGCGCCGCATCACGCTTCCAGCATATCAAGCGATGGCCCAGCTTCCGGTTCGGGCTGTTCCAGGTGTTCCAGTTCGTCTGCCTGTGTGGAGTAACGCCGCAGCACTCGTATGGCGCTGGAGCTGCTAAAGCCTGCCCGGCGAAGCCTCCGGTAGACGGACAGCAGCTGGCGTGGATCTTCGAGTGCCTGCTTCAAATCTACGTTTCGAAACTTACGCTCCAAGTACCGCTCGATCAGGTTCACTTCGTCCGTGTCCGCGTAGACGCTGGCCACTGCTTCTTCGGCCGTGCTGCGGTCGACCCGGCGACGCCGGAGTTCAGCGAGCACGCGCAGGCGCCCTAGCGACTCGTTCTCTAACCGTGATGTGGCGACCGCCTCGGCAAACCTGCGGTCATCCAAGTAGCCATACTGCCGCAGCGACTCTAGCACGGCTTCGGCTTCGGAAGGGTCAGTGGCGCGGCGCTGCAGACGTAGGCGCAGTTCTTGTTCGGAATAAGCCCGCCCACTCAACAACCGGAGAGCGTAGGCCATGAGCTGTTGCTGGTCCAGTCGCGCCCGCCTGCTACGCTTGCACTTGTTTGTCTGGTCAGCCGCCACGATCAGTGCTATCTTTAGAGTACTGGAGACACGAGCGCTCCGCTGAATTCGATGAGGTGAATCGCCATGGACCAAGGCGTCAACCGGCTGTCGTATTTCTTCCTGGGGCTTGGCATTGGGGTGGCCATCGGCCTGCTGTTCGCCCCTAAATCGGGTGAGGAAACACGTCGCCTGATTCGCGACAAGGCTGAAGAAGGCCGCGAATTCGTTAAGAAGCGGGCTGAGGAGGTCAAGGAAGCGGCTGCCAGCTATATCGAGAAGGGAAAGCAAGCCGTGGCGCGACAGCGCGATCAGTTGGCTGCGGCCATCGAAGCAGGCAAGCGCGCGTATCAGGAAGCAGTAGGGCGATCGCCTCAGCCAGAATCGAGCGAGGGATGAACTAGCAGGCCTGGGAGGAGAGGACAGCCTCGACGAGGCGGCAGAGTAGGCTTATGGTGCCTGAGTTGTTGCTGTATGTGATGGTCGCCGCCATTGGGGTGTCGGCGGTGGCGTTATTTGCCCAAGCGCTGGTGACTGCACGCGCTGCGCGTCATATCCGAGCGATCCGCACACAGGTGGAATCTTTGGTGCCCCAGGTGGGAGCTACGCTCCAAAGCGTGCAGCGGACCGTGGACGAATCCCGGCGCCGAATCGAAGAGATTTCCAGCCGGGCTACGGAAGCGCTCGACCTGGCGCGATCCCAGCTCAAGACGACCAACGATTTCCTTACCGAGGTTACTGAGCGTGCCCGGGCACAGCTGGACCGGGTCGAGATGGTGCTGGATGATTCGGTCAGCCGGGTCCACGAAACGCTCATGTTGCTGAATGACGGTGTGGCGAAACCGTTGCGCGAGGTCTACGGGGTGGTCAGTGGGATCCGCGCAGCGTTTCGCCAACTGTTCGGAGGGGAACGCCCCAGCGTAGCCCAGGTGACTACAGACGAAGAGATGTTCATTTGAGCGGCGACTGGCGCAGCGAGCGCTCGTGAGCGACCGCGAAGTTACCGGTTTGGAAGCAGCGGTTTGTGATCGACATTCATACACACGTCTTGCCAGGTCTTGACGATGGGCCGCAGACGATCGACGAAAGCCTGGCGATGCTTCGCCAGGCAGCGCAGGCTGGTACGACCGATATCGCAGCTACCCCCCACCTGAACAACGACTACAGTCCGGACGCTGACCTCATCGAAGAACGCATCCAGGAGTTGCAGGCAGCATGCGGTCCATCCCCACGACTGCACTACGGGTGTGACTGGCACTTGACGTTCGAGAATGTCACAGCTCTCCTGGATCAGCCCCGGCGTTATACGTTGAATCACGGCCGCTACCTGCTTGTGGAACTACCGCACTGGGTAGCGCCGGAGGGGTTGACACCGGTGCTCGAGCGCCTGCTGAGCGTGGGCATCACGCCGGTCATCACCCATCCGGAGCGTCACGCCATCCTGCGCGCGCGCATCGACTTGCTGCAGTGCTGGGTCCGCTTGGGTTGCGCGCTTCAGTTGACCGCACAGTCGTTATTCGGCCACTTTGGTCGCGTAGCCAAACGTGCCAGCTGGGAGCTTCTGTCGCGCGGCCTGGTTGCAGCGATTGCCAGCGACGCCCACGATTTGGAGCGACGTCCCCCGGACCTGAGCCAGGCCTGGCGGGCAGTAGAGAGCCGTTACGGGCGCGAGTGGGCCGAACTCTGGATGATCACCAACCCAGGCCGGATGCTCCGGGATGCCGACCTGAGCCAGCCCGCGGCGCGCCCTCGACGGCGCTGGTGGTTTTAGTGGAGGTGCCTGCGGGCTTGTCGCGGCCCATGGCTCTAAAAAGCGCTCTCCCGCAGATACACTGAAAGTGTGAGGGCGTTACTGCCCCTTGTGTTTCTCGCCTTCTGTGGCAGCCTTCAGGCTCAACTCTCCGAGTTTGTCCAGGGATTGCGGATTCTGAGCTTGGATGCGCAAACCTGTTATCACGTCCGGGATGTCGCGCTGGTCCGAGAGGACATCCGGCTCTTCTTCACGGACGGCTATCTGATCTTCACCGCCCCGGTGCAAGGACGCCGTTTGGGCGGCGTATTTACGGCGGATCTACCTGGCGGCGACGCAGAAATCCTGGTCTTCCCACCAACCCGGGGTGAACGACTGTCGCTAGCCACGTTCACCGGCTCACCGAACTTGAACGAGCACTTCGATTTTGCCTTGATGATCTTTACCGACGACACGGCGGATCGTCTGCTGGCGCAGATGGAAAAACAAGGCGTAGGGCGTTGTTCCGATTCGATGGCTGGGGTTCTGCAGGAACGCTGGGGCGGCGTCGTACGCAATTTCATCGACAGCTTCCTCAGCCGCATTCTTCATGACCTGTTATCGGCTGTCCCTGCGCAGGAAGGGTTCTTTTACGCTGCCCTCCGAGGCAAGCGGTTGGGTGGCTTCGACGTGGTTCATGACCCGTTGGCGCCGGAGTCGATTCAACTTGGCCAGGTGCAATCCCGCGCCAACCAAATCGTATTCGACGTCTGGGCGCGCTTCCCTGGTGCTTCCGTGCGACGAGGAGAACGGCCTCCGCCAGAACTGCCCGTCCGACTCGAGGAATACTTCATCGAAGCCACCCTGGCGAAAGACCTATCCTTGCGCTGCGTCACCCGCGCTCGTCTGAAAGTGGCACGGAGGATCCGCGCGTTGGCGTTCGATCTGTCTAGCGGAATGCAAGTCACGCGCGTGACCATCGACGGTGTTTTGTGCGAGCATTGGCAGCGGCCAGCTTTACGGGCCGACCTGTTACACGGGGCTGGGGTGGTGCTGGTCGTGGCGCCATTCGCCTTGGAGCCGGGCAAGGATTACTCCATCGAATTCGAGCACATGGGAAACGTCGTGTCGGATGCAGGCAATGGGGTTTACTACGTGGGGGCGCGGGGGCACTGGTATCCGAGGGTGGGCGTGGAGTTCGCTAATTACGAAGTCTGCTTCCGTTATCCGGAGTCGTTGTACGTGGTATTTCCGGGACAGCTGGTCTCAGAGCGAGCCGAAGGGGAGTGGCGGGTCGTATGTCGGCGAACCGAATCGCCGGTTCGGCTCCTGGGTTTCAATGTAGGCGACTACGAGTACGTGGAGGTTCCCGTCGACAACGCCCGTGTGGAGGTGTACGCGAACCGGCGTGTTGAACAAGCCCTCGAACCGCGGCCCTCTATCATCCTCGTGCCCCAGGAGGTCCTACCCGGGCCGAGACGCCGGCAGCTGCCTACACCGGCTGTGATGGTGGTGCCTACATTGCCGGCAAAACCCGATCCCACAGCCCGAATGAAAGAGCTTGCTGACGAGATCGCTGAAGCCTTCAGCTTCATGCGGGAGATTCTAGGGCCTCCGCCTTCCCAGCGCTTGGCCGTATCGCCCATCCCTGGCACGTTCGGGCAGGGTTTTCCTGGATTGCTGTATCTGTCCACGCTGGCCTACCTGGCTCCCGAAGAGCGACCCAAAGCAGCCCAAGAGAAGTTCCTTGAGTTGTTCTTCTCGGAGATCCTCCATGCTCATGAAGTGGCTCATCAGTGGTGGGGCAATGTGGTGACCGCAGCGAGCTACCGCGATGAGTGGCTGATGGAGGCTCTTGCCAACTACATGGCCTTAATGCTGTTGGAGCGACGGCGAGGCCCGGAGGTTTTACGGACTGTCTTGCAGAAGTACAAGGAGCGGCTGCTCCAACGGGATGCCTCCGGCCAGCCGCTGGAGTCCAGCGGACCGATCAGTTGGGGCGAGCGCTTGAACTCTTCACGCGCGGAGGCTTGGCGAATCATCACCTACGAGAAGGGTTCGTGGATCATTCACATGCTCAGGTGCCGGTTAGGTGACGAGGCGTTCAAGCGTTTCCTGGGAGAACTGACGCGCCGCTATCGTTACCGACCATTGAGCGTTGAAGACTTCAGAAAACTCGCCGCGGAGTTTCTGCCGCGGGACTACCCAGATCAGGGCTTGGAGCAGTTCTTTGAACAGTGGGTCGAAGACGTCGGTATAGCCCGGCTTCGCTGCAGCTACCGTGTGCGAGGCAAAGCTCCCCGGATTCAACTGGAGCTCCGCGTGGAACAGCATGGGGTTCCCGACCATTACTCCGTGGATCTGCCGGTTGAAATCGAGCTCGCCGACGGCAGGTTAGTTCGGCGGTGGCTGCGGACCAGCAACGAGCCTGTCACCGTGACCCTGACTTTATCCCGCCCGGTCAGGCGGGTCACGTTCAATCCGAATGACGCCACCCTAGCGGTGCTGGAGTGAAGCCCTGGCCGGGGAGCGCCCGGCTGGGAAGCTGGCCCGTGCTGTACGCTGAAGGGCTGTTACGGGCGGTCGATGATTTAGCCGTTCCATCCCACGAGGTTTGGCCTGGCTAGCTTGCTGGGCAGGTTCGGCCTCCAAGTTTTGTCGCGCCGCGCTCACCAGCCGCGTCAGCTCGCGCACCAGCCGGTCTAGAGCCTGTGCTTGCTGCTCTAGCTCATGCCCTAAGGCTGCTGCTTGGTCTGCACTGGCCGCTGTACGCTCAGTCACTTTTTGAATGTCCAGCACGGCACTCAAAATCTGCTGCGTCCCCTTCGCCTGGCTTAAGCTACCCTCACGGAGCACGCTAATGAGTTCGTGGGTTTGCTGACTGGCCTCGTTGACCGAGCGGACCGCTGCAGCCACCTTGTCGAACGCCAGGCTGCCTTCTTTGGTTCGGACGATCGAATCACCGATCAGTTCCGCAGTTTCTTGGGCTGCTTGCGCACATCGTTGTGAGAGGTTGCGGACTTCATCGGCCACCACCGCGAAGCCCAATCCTGCTTCTCCGGCACGCGCCGCTTCCACGGCGGCGTTCAGGGCCAAAATGTTCGTCTGGAACGCTATGTCATCGATCACCTGGATGATCTTTGAGACTCTGTTATTGGCTGCACTGATATGTTCCATCGCCTCGCGCATGGAGCTCAGAGCCTGCTCGACCTCCTTCACGGCCTGGTTTACCAACGCCAGTTGTTGAGTGGCGGCTTGTGCGTGTTCGGCGTTCTGCTGCGCGCTGGTATTGATCT
>JAUQPO010000117.1 GCA_030550335.1 Acidobacteriota bacterium | reverse complement strand
TTTGGGCTTCCGGGTGGTTGACTACGTAGCTAAGGATCTCAACAACGAACCAGCCGCACCACGACTCATGCGTTCAAAGCTCGAGGCTGGCGAGCTCGGAGTGAAAACGGGCAAGGGATTCTACGACTGGACGCAACGGGACGCGCAGCGTCTCATCCAGGTGCGGGACCAGTTCCTAATCGATTTCCTGAAGCGCTGGCGCGTTCGTCGCGAACCAAGCACGGATGAATAAATCCCTGCGGTTCAAGAATCCTGACGTAAGTGCTCCATAGGAGCGAAACTGACAAGGCCATGACTGCAGCGCAATCCCAAGGACCACGAGTGGTGATCGTCGGAGGTGGCATCATAGGCGCTTGCTGCGCCTACTACCTCGCCAAGCGGGGTGCGCGACCCGTACTCGTCGAGCGGGACGAAGTCGCACGCGGAGCTTCGTACGGCAACGCAGGAGCCATCGTGCCTGGCCATACTCCAATCAATAAGCCCGGGCGCGTTGTCCAGGCCTTGCGTTCGCTGTTCAACCCGCTGAGCCCCCTCTACATCGCTCCTCGCCTGGACCTGGACTTGATCAAGTGGTTGTGGCGGTTTGCCCGCACGTGCTCGATGGAACACCTGCGCCGGGCCATGGATGTCCTCGGCCCCATGGGACACCTTTCGCGAAAGCTTTACTTGGAATTTCTCGAAGAGGAGCGACCGGACTGCGCCGCTCGAACCGAGGGATACTACGAGGTCTACCGATCGGAAAAAGGCTTGGTTGCGGCAGAGCGGGAAGCAGCCTTTATTTCGACCTACGGCTACCGCTTCGAGAAACTCACTGGTGAGGAACTACGCCGCCATGAGCCATGTTTCAAATCGGATGTGCTCGCTGGCATTTACGCAGCCGACGCCATCACAGCCGACCCGTACAAACTCACGCTGGCGTTTGTGAACGCCGCGCGTCGCCTCGGCGCACAAATACGACAAAAAGCCAAAGCCAACCGTGTGCTTACCACCAATGGGTCTGCCAGCGGAGTGCAATTGTCGGACGGCGAGCTCGTAACCGGAGACATGGTGATTGTCGCCGCGGGGGCTTACTGTAAGCCGCTGTTACGCCGTTTCGGCTTGTATCTCCCCTTACAACCAGCTAAGGGCTATCACATTGACCGGCAGTACAGCGCTCCGGGCACCCCACCACTGCGGGTCGCTTGCCTGCTCGGCGAGACCCTGATCTTTTGCACGCCCATGGGGGAATTCGTACGCTTCGCGGGCACGCTGGAGTTTTCCGGGCTGAACCATGAAATCCGGCGTCCACGGCTCGAACAGTTGACGCGCGGCGCGAGACTCTACTTGAGCGGCCTCGAACCCGGACCAGCCCGCTCGGAATGGTGCGGCCTGCGGCCGTGCCTGCCCGATGGCTTGCCAGCAATTGGCCCGGTCGCTGGCGTGCCCGGCTTATGGGTCGCTACCGGGCATGCCATGCAGGGCATGACCTTAGGACCCGTTACGGGTTACCTGCTAGCCGAGTGGATCCTGGACGGCAAACCCAGCCTGGATATAGCTCCGCTGTCGCCTGAGCGTTTCCGGTAACCCGCGCTTTACGGGTAGACATCCCCCAGGCAATGCTAACGCCCCCTGCCACCTCCCAGCGTCGCCGGAATAACGCGAAGAGACTCACTCCTCTTCTTCTGCCGCGCCTTCGCGGGCAGCCCGAGCCTGGGCGATGATCTTCTCGGCGATGTGAGGTGGGACGAAATCATAATGGCTGAACTCCATGGTGAAGGAACCCCGCGCCTGAGTCATGGATGTCAAGTCATTTTGATAGGTGAGCATCTCCGCCATGGGCACCTGAGCTCGGATAATCTGCATGTTCCCCTTGACATCCATGCCCGTCACGCGCCCGCGACGGCTATTGATGTCACCCATGATGTCGCCTGCGAACTCCGCAGGCACGTGGATCTCGACGTTCATGATGGGCTCCAGCAGGGCTGGCTGCGCCTGCTGCATCGCTAACCGGAAGGCTTTCCGGGCAGCAAGCTTGAAGGAAAGCTCGCTCGAGTCCACTTCGTGGTAGGCGCCGTCGTACAGCTCCACCTTGAAGTCCACCACCGGGTAACCGGCCAAGAACCCCTCTTCCGCAGCTTCTAAGATCCCTTTCTCCACCGCCGGGATGAATTGCTTCGGGATCGCTCCGCCGAAGATGTTGTTGACGAACTCAAAGCCCTGTCCACGCGGCAGAGGCGACATGCGGATCTTGCAGTCGCCGAACTGGCCATGACCACCGGTTTGCTTCTTGTGCCGTCCATGGGCTTCGGCAGTCGCGCGGATCGTTTCGCGATAAGGGATCTTAGGGGCACGCAGCTCAACCTGGACCCCGTAGCGCTTGTTGAGCTTACTGACAACCACCTCCACCTGTTGCTGCCCGCTTCCAGCCAGCAGGAACTCCTTGGTCTGGGGATCGCGGTAGAAGCGGAGCGACGGGTCTTCCTCCAGGATCTTCTGGATGGCCATGCCCATGCGGTCCTCGTCCTGACGAGTCTTGGGCGTGATGGCATAAGCAATAGAAGGCTCGGGGAGCTTGACTTTCGGATAAGCGATAGGAGCCGAGCGGTCGTACAGCGTGTCCCCTGTTAGAGTGTCCTTGAGTTTGGCCACGACGCCAATGTCGCCGGCGTGCAATTCCGTCACCGGCACAATCTCCTTCCCTCTCGGGCAGCCGATATGCGCCAGGCGCTCAACAACATCGGTCCGGGAGTTCTGGAGATTGGCGTCGTTCTTCACCACGCCCGACATAACTTTGAAGTAGCTGACTCGGCCCGCAAACGGGTCAGCCATAGTCTTGAACACATAAATCGAAGCCGGTTCGTCGTCAGCCACCCGCCTGCTCACCTCCTGCTCGCCCACCTTGCCCCACACCTGGCCTCGATCAGTGGCTCGAGGGAAGTGATCCACGATAAAGTCCAGGATCAAATCCGTGCCGATGTTGAGCGTGGCCGACGAGCAAAGCACAGGATAAAGACGGCGCTCGCGAATCGCCTCCTGCAAGCCCTCCAGCAGCCGCTCGGGCGAGAGCGTGCCCTGCTCGAAGAACTCTTCCATCAATTCGTCCTTCCCTTCGGCGACCATTTCGACCAGCTGTTCGTGAGCCTTTTCGGCCGCCGCCACCAGATCCCCCGGGATTTCCACCGGTTCTCCTTTCCCTTGCCCGCCCGGAGTGTACTGGTAAGCTTTCATCGTGATCAGGTCAATCACGCCGCGGAAGTCTTTCTCCGAGCCCAGGGGAAGCTGGATAGGCACCGCCTGGCGTCCGAACACCTCGTGTATGCTCCCCAGAGCCCGGTCAAAGCTCGTATTCTCGCGATCCAGCTTGTTGATCACGAGCGCACGGGGCAACTGGTACTCTTCGGCGAATTGCCAAACCTTCTCGGTCTGAACCTCGACGCCGGCCGCTGCATCGACCACCACCAGGGCTGCGTCCGCTGCGACCATGGACAACTTGGTGTCGTTCATGAAGATGTTGAAGCCGGGGGTATCCAACAGGTTCACCTTTCGCTTTTTCCACTCCAGGAACGCTACCCCGGTTGAAATCGTGACCTTGCGCTCGATTTCCTCTTCGTCGAAGTCAGTGATCGTGTTGCCTTCGTCGACGCTAGTCAAGCGCGAGGTCACCCCAGCGGTGTAAAGCATAGCGGCGACCAGACTGGTCTTGCCGCACTTGCCGTGGCCGACGACAGCGAGATTACGGACGTCCTTACCTTCGTAAACCTTCACTGGACCAATCTCCTCGAGGGGCGGATGCCGGGAATCTATCTCAACTTCCGGATGTTAACACATCCCGGTCGTGGTCAGTCGCAGCCCGAGCGCCCAATCTGCTGGGAGCCTGTCTCTTAAGCCTGCTGGGGAACGCTAGCGTCGACACCCTCTTCCGAAGGCACGTAATAAAGCAGCCGCCCACAACTCTCGCAGGCCAGCACCCGTTCCGCCTTCCGCAAGTCCTGGTAGAACTGTGGGCGCATGATGATATGGCAAGCCTCGCACCGGCCATCAATCCCCCGAGCCACGGCCCAACCGTGATACCGCTTCCGCAACCGCTCATACAAAGCGTAAAGCTGTGGATCCAGGGCCGATACGATTTGCGCGCGCTCTTTCTTGACTTGCTCCAGGCGGATCCGATCCTGCTCGGCCCTCTCCTTGGCCTCTTGCTTGCGCCGCTCCGCTTGACGCCGTTCCTGTTCCAGCTCTTGACGCGCACGCCGCACATTCTGCTCCAGCGTCTCGGCCTGCTCCATCAAGACCAGGATCTGATCCTCAGCTTCCCGGATCTTCTTCTGGCAGTACTCCACTTCGTGCTGCAGCGCCCAGTACTGCTCGTTGGTCTTGACTTCGAACATCTGATCTTTGAGCTTGGAGATCTTCTGCTCGAGCAGCTGGATTTCTCCCTCCAAACGGCGCCTTTGTCGCTCGTTTGCCGCCAGCTCGGCTTGCTCTTTCTCTAACTGCCGCTGATGGGCCTGCAAAGAGCGCTCGATCTCTTCGATCTCACGGGGCAGCGACTCGATTTCTTCGGCGAGCGCCCGGATCTGGTCGTCCACTCGCTGAAGCCGGACGACCAACTCGATCTCTGGGGCCATGGCTATCCGGATTTTAACATGCTACCCCCGAAGGCGCCGCAGGACTGGACCCAGTAGAGCTCCACTGGCCAGCTCCAACTCGGGCACGCGCATCGCCCGGCAGAGCAGGTAAAATAGCCCAGCCCCCGCTGGAACGCAGATAGCTAGCGCCAACAACCGGCCAGGACGACCCGTCCCAAACCATTCCAGCGCTTCGTGGTTCAAAGCATAGACGATGACCCCCATAACCGCCGAGGCTCCGATGATTCGGAGCGTGCTGGACAGCAGCTCCCAGCCCTTAATCCCGTGGAGCTTGCCCCGGAGCATAGTGAACAGCATCAAAAACCCGAACAGAGCCACCACTGAAGTCGACAGCGCTAAGCCTGCGTGACCGAGCCGCGTGTATTCGATCAACAGCACCACGGCGCAGAAATTGATGGCAATCGATAGCAGGCTCACGGTCATGGGGGTACGTGCATCCCCAAGAGCGTAAAACGCGGGGGTCAAGATTTTGATCGCCGAGTATCCTGCCAGGCCCACGGCGTAGTACGCCACAGCGACTGCAGTCTGGTGTGTATCGTAGGGTCGGAAACGCCCGCCCTCATAAATCGCCCCGACAACCGTTTCGCCCAGCACTACCAGTCCCACAGACGACGGGACTGAGAGCAAAAATACCAACCCCAGCGATCGCGCCAGTGTACGGCGAAACTCTTCTACGTCTCCACACGCAGCGCTTCGGGATATCGCTGGCAGCGTCGCCGAGGCCATGGCCACCCCGAACAGTCCCAAAGGAAGCTGCATGAACCGAAACGCGTAGCTCAACCAGCTGACTGGCCCATCGGGCCCGGAAACCGGATCCACGATTCGCGAAGCGAAGTTCGTGTTGACCATGACGTTGATTTGCACCGCGGCCGCACCCAGGATCGCTGGCCCCATCAGGCGAAGGATCTTCCGTAAGCCTGGGTCCGCCCAGTCGGTCTCCCACCGGAATAGCCGGAAGCCCGCGCGATGCAAGCTGGGCAGCTGCCACAACAGCTGGATCAGCCCCCCGGCCACCACGCCGTAAGCCATCCCTTCGATCGCACTGATGCCTAAAACCGGGCCGGCCCAGACACCGAGCACCAGGCCAATGAGCAGCGAGCCCACGTTGAACCAAGAGGAAGCAAGGGCCGGGATCGCGAACCGATTGCAAGCGTTCAGGATGCCCATGGCTAGAGCCGCCAGCGACACCAACAACAGAAACGGAAACATGATGCGGGTCATCCGGACGGCCAGTTCGAACTTGCCCGGGACAGCCTTGAAGCCAGGCGCCAGCAGCTCCACCAATTGCGGGCTCAGCAAAATCCCGATCAGACAAAACCCACCCACGATGATCAGCTGAGCCGTGGTCACCAAATGAGCCAAACGAGCCGCCGCTTGCTTGCCCTTTTGCGTCAGATACTCCGTGAAAGTCGGAATGAAGGCCGACGACAGCGCCCCTTCACCGAACAGATCGCGGGTCAGATTGGGAATCCGGAAACCGAGCAAAAACGCGTCGTAGGCCATGCTGGCGCCGAACAAGCGGGCCATGACGATTTCCCGGATCAGGCCGGTGATGCGGCTAGTGAAAACGGCCAGCGACACCACCCCTGCCGAGCGTACGATCTGCTCAGCATCCTGCTGTTCCGCGAGCGGGTAAGGCCGGCCCCTGGTGTCTTTGCCCCCGATTTGAATACCCGCTCTGGCGTCCCTTCTGACCCGCCGGCTCACGCTGTGGCTTTCTCCCACTGCCGGTTCGATCTCACCTAATGGCGATGCCTCAAACAGCCAGGTTACCGGCCAGCTCCGTACCTCTCCAAGAAGCGAGCCACCGCCTCGATCCCCAGGAACAGATTCTCCACGTTGAACTTTTCGTTGGGCGCGTGCAAGCAGTCATCCGGCAACCCAAAACCCATCATCACTACGGGAATCCCCAACTCCTGCGTGATTTGGCCAACAATGGGCACCGAGCCTCCCGCTCGCGTGAACACCGTGGGACGACCAAACAGCTCACCCAGCACCTGAGCTGCGATTTGAATTGCCGGGTGCCGCCGGTCGATAAGCACAGCAGGGCTGGCAGCCGTAACTCGGACTTGCGTGCGAATTCCTTTCGGGGTCCGTTCAGCCACGAATCGCTCCAGCGCCTGCCGCACCTTTTCCGGGTCTTGGCGTGGGACCAAACGCAAGCTTACCTTAGCGGTAGCTCGAGCGGGGATGACGGTCTTCGAACCCGGGCCCGTGAAGCCCCCAGCGATCCCGTGCACTTCGAAAGTGGGTCGGGCCCAAAGGCGCTCTAACACATGGAACCCCTCCTCACCCACCAAAGCTGGTGCACCAATCTCCTGGCGAAAGACCTCCTCATCGAAGGGCAACTGGCGCCAGCTCTCTCGTTCCTCTTCCGAGGGGACCTCCACGTCGTCGTAAACACCCGGCAGTTGAATCACACCATCCGGCGACTTTGCCTCCGCTAGTAGTTGAACCAATCCAAACAAGGCATTTGGCGCCGCACCCCCGTACGTGCCGGAGTGCAAATCGTGGGACGCACCTTCGGCCTCGATTTCGGCGTAGAGCAAACCCCGCAAGCCCGTACACAGAGTCGGAATCCCCGGTGCGAATAATTCGGTATCCGAAACCAGTGCCGCATCGGCACGCAGTTGCTCGCGATGGTCGTGCAAATACCGCCGAATCGAAGCACCACCTATCTCCTCTTCGCCCTCGATCAAGAACTTCACATTCACAGGCAGCGAGCCGTGAATCGCCCGCAACGCTTCGACGGCTTTGATGTGCATGTACATCTGGCCCTTGTCGTCGGAAGCCCCACGAGCGTAAATTTTTCCGTCGCGAATCACGGGCTCGAACGGCGGGCTCGTCCATTCTTCCAATGGATCCGGTGGCTGCACGTCGTAATGCCCGTAACATAAGACCGTAGGCTTGTCTGGGGCCCGGAGCCATTCCCCGTAAACCAAGGGGTGCCCCTCCGTTTCGATCACTTCCACCCGATCCATGCCCGCGGCCTGCAGGCTCTCAGCCACAAAGCCCGCAGCCTTGTAAACGTCAGTGCGGTGCTCGGGCAATGTGCTCACACTCGGAATTCGCAAGAAGGCGAACAGCTCGTCCAGTATGCGTTGACGATGAGACTCCAGATATTGCCGCAGAGAATCGCTCATTGGAGGGTCCTTGAAGGAGAGTTTACCGCGCTGCGGACAAATTGGCAGCTTCACATCTCCTCATGCGCCGGATGCACTCACCGCTAGACTCGCTCAAACCGAACGACACCGCGACAAAAAACTCAGCTCCGCACTAGGGCCTCGAGCATCAGCGGCTTTCGTATGCCCGTGCCTGTGCGGGGGCTTGAGCCTACTCGTTGAATTACCATCTGTGCAGCCGGCTTTACCCCGTGGTCTCGGCAGCGGGCTTTAGCTGCCGGTGCGCCACCCGCGGCTCGAACGTCACCACTCTACCGTCGACCTGCTCCTTCACTCCGAACCTTCGAAGACCGAGCCCAGCATCCGATCCAAGCCTGACGGCTTCACAACCACGAGAGGCCGTGACCCCCCCACGAGAAGCCATCCAGCCGGTGCGGGACTGAAACCCCGACGCGCCCTACGCCCCAAGCCGGGGAAGCTTGCCCCAAAGAAGCCTGTTCATCGGCAAAGAGGAATGAAAGGGTAGAGGGCTGAACCGCTGGCTTAGCCCAGGAGCCCGATCTCGGCGCAGCGCATGCAGCAGCCGCCGCCCGCGGTAGCGCTCGTGGCAACAGGATCACCGTGAGATGAAGAATTTGCCTGCCTGTGGTACTCCTCGTGCCCACGTGCCAGATGCTTGACTTTTCGATGACTCTACGAGGAGAAGCGCCCGCTTGTGGCAGCTCACCCGCTCTCGAACAATCGACTGCGACGCACAGCTAGTAATAAAGCTTGAGGCCGAATTGCATGATCCGGCGGCCGCTCGCTCCGGTGATCCATCCGAATCCGCTGGCACCGAGCGACTGGTTCGGGAGGTTCCAATTGGGGTGATTGACGAAGTTGTACGCCTCCCAGCGGAACTGCAGGCGGTAATGCTCCCGGAAACGCCAATTTTTGGCGAGCATCAAATCGAGATCGATCGCACCAGGCCCGAGTACTCCAGGCAAGGTTCTAGCGGCGTTGCCCAGATGGTACTTCTCGGGGAGCGAAAACGCGTCCGCCGTTAGCCAGTAAATGCCCCTGCTGCCGCCGATTAGCGGTTCACCCTTCTGGGGATGGTAGATTCGGGCGTCCTTTACCAGATGCGGCCTAAGGTTGGTTCCGTCGGCACTGTCACCCCGAATCTCAACATTGCCGTTCAGCACCTGCACGCCGAAAGGAGCTCCGGAACGAACTGTGCCCAGCATCGAAATCTGCCAACCACCCACGATGGCATCCAATAGAGCAGGCCAGTTGCGCCCCAAAGTCCGACTGCGACCGAACGGCAGATCCCAGATAGGTCCAAACACCAAGCGGTGAGGGACGCTATTGGCTGAGCGCGAGCGCTCGCATGGCAAGCAGTAAATGTTCTGGATCTGGTCGTTATCGCCGAAGGTGTGATCATCGCTACTAAAAACTACGTTGTCGATCCAGGAGGTGAAGGTGTAAGATAGCAGCAAGCCGAAACCGTCCCGGAAGCGCCGCTCGAGCTTGAGCGTGCCCAGGTAGGCATTCGAAATACCCCAGTTGGGCGCCATCACCTGGATCTGCGGCATGTCGCTCTCGAAAATCGGCCAAGGGCGCAGCCACAGCTGCGGTGTGGTCTCCAGCTTCGGCAAGTCCTCTGGGCGAATGTGGTTGAGGTTGATATTTGGGAAGGGGACGTGACGTCCGAGTTTGCCCAGTGCACCCACCTCCAACAGCCAGTCGCGCCACTGGTGCTGTAACGTGAGATTGAAGTCGAAACTGT